>JAOPUQ010000488.1 GCA_025963425.1 Modestobacter sp.
ACGCCGTCGCCGGCGCCGGTCAGCCGCAGCGGGTCGGTGTAGGTCTTCCACGGGTGCGGGGTCAGCTTCGGGGTGAGCCAGTCGACGTCGGCCTGCTCGGTCACGCCCAGCACCGACAGCGTGCGGACCGGCACCAGCCAGCCGAACCCGGCCTGGGCGGCGGACTCCGCCCAGTGGTGCTCGACGGTCTCCGGGAGCAGGTCGCGCGCGCTCTCGCCGTCCTCGCCGACGAAGGCGTCCAGGTGCACCCGCAGCCCGATCGCGGCCGGCCGCCGGTCGGCCACCGCGGTCACGACCTGCCCGGCGTAGCTGTGCCCGACCAGGACGACGTCGGTCAGGCCGAGCACGTCGACCAGCCGGACGACGTCCTCGACGTGGGTGTCCAGCCCGACCTGCGGGGACAGCAGGTGGGCCCGCTCGGACAGCCCGGTCAGTGTCGGGGCGTGCACCTCGTGCCCGGCCGCGCGCAGCAGCGGCGCGACCCGGTCCCAGCACCAGCCGCCGTGCCAGGCCCCGTGGACCTACGTCATCCGTCGCGGGCTGCTCCGGCTCAGCCCGGCGGGGGGATCAGCCCTTCGCGGACGGCGAGCAGCGCGGCCTGGGTGCGCGAGCTCAGCTGCAGCTTGGCCAGCAGGTTGCTGACGTGGGTGCGCGCCGTGCGCTCGCTGATCACCAGCCGCTCGGCGATGCGCCGGTTGGCGTGCCCCTGGGCGACCAGGACGAGCACCTCCCGTTCCCGCGGGGTCAGCGCGGCCAGGCCCGTCGGCGCCCCGGTCAGCCGCTGGGTGAGCTGCCTCGTGACGGCCGCGTCCAGGTGCACCTCCCCGGCGGCGGCGGCCCGGACCGCGGCCACCACCTCCCCCGGGTCGGCGTCCTTGAGCAGGTAGCCGGCGGCGCCCGCGGTCAGCGCGGCGTGCACCCGTTCGACCTCGCCGAAGCTGGTGAGGACGACGACGGCCACCCCCGGGTGGGCCCGGGTGATCTCCGCGGTCGCCGCGATCCCACCCATCCGGGGCATCTGGAGGTCCATCAGCACGACATCGGGCAGCGGGGCGCCCTCGGCCCGCCAGGCGGCCAGCCGGGTGAGCGCCTCCTGGCCGTCGGCGGCCTCACCGATCACCCGCACCGCCGGGACCGCGTCGAGGTAGGCGAGGATCCCGCGCCGGACGATCGCGTGGTCGTCGACGACCATCAGCCGGATGGTCCCGGTCACCCTGTCGGCGTCGCTCATGGCTGACCGCCGTCGGAGACCTCGACGAGCGCCGGCAGGACGTCGCCGCCCGGGGTGCCGAGCACGTCGGGAACCGGCCCCATGAGCCCGGGGCCCCCTCTCCTCCTGCGGGGCGCCGCGGTGCGCCCGGGCCCGGCCTCCCAGGCCGGACCGGGCCCAATGACCTCGGTTGACCGCTATGGCCTTCAGAGGCCACGGTGTGACCTAGCACACTCGACGACGAGGAGCCCCCCATGGCAGACAACCGCGGTGTCACCTATCAAGGCCCCGGCAAGGTCGAGGTCACCGACCTCGACCCCCCCGCCCTCGAACTGCGCGACGGCCCGGGAGTCAACCCGGCCAACGTGGGCCGGAAGGTCCCGCACGGGGCGATCCTGAAGGTCCTGACCACCAACATCTGCGGCAGCGACCAGCACATGGTCCGCGGGCGCACGACCGCCCCACTCGGCCTGGTGCTCGGCCACGAGATCCTCGGCGAGGTCATCGAGACCGGCCCCGACGTGGAGTTCATCCACACCGGCGACATCTGCTCGGTGCCGTTCAACATCGCCTGCGGACGCTGCCGGAACTGCAAGGAGGGCAAGACCGGGATCTGTCTGAACGTCAACCCCGACCGCCCCGGCTCGGCGTACGGCTACGTCGACATGGGTGGCTGGGTGGGCGGCCAGACCGAGTACGTGATGGTCCCCTACGCCGACTGGAACCTGCTGGTCTTCCCCGATCGCGACGAGGCGATGGAGAAGATCCTGGATCTCACGATGCTGTCGGACATCTTCCCGACCGGGTACCACGGGGCGGTGACCGCCGGCGTCACGACCGGGTCGACGGTCTACGTCGCCGGCGCCGGGCCGGTGGGGCTGGCCGCGGCCGTCTCCGCGAATCTGCTGGGCGCGGCCGTGGTCATCGTGGCCGATCTCAACGCCGACCGACTGGCTCAGGCGCGGTCCTTCGGCTGCGAGACCGTCGACATCTCCGCCGGCTCCCCGCAGGAGCAGATCGAGCAGATCCTCGGCGTCCCGGAGGTCGACGCCGCGGTGGACGCCGTCGGCTTCGAGGCCCACGGCCACGGCTCGAACTCGGCCACCGAGGCGCCGGCCACGGTCCTCAACTCCCTGATGGAGATCACCGCGGCCGGTGGCGCCATCGGCATCCCCGGCCTCTACGTCACCGGCGACCCCTGCGGCGTGGACGAGGCCGCCAAGGTCGGGTCGCTGTCGCTGAGCCTGGGCACCGGCTGGGCCAAGTCGCTGTCGTTCACCACCGGCCCGTGCCCGGTGATGCGTTACAACCGGCGGCTGATGCAGGCGATCCTGCACGACCGGGTGCACATCGCCGATGCGGTGAACGCCGAGGTCATCAGCCTGGACGACGCGCCGCGCGGGTACGCCGAGTTCGACTCCGGGGTGGCCAAGAAATACGTCATCGACCCGCACGGGGTCACCGGCAAGGTCGCCTGAGCGGCCGCCGTCGCCCGGACGCTCACGCCAGCAGCGCCCGGGCGACGGCCAGCGCCTCCGGGGTGGGCGTGGCCGCGCGCAGCCAGGCCACCAGCGGGGCCGCCAGGGCCGGCGACAGCGTCGCGATCCACTCCCCGGTACGCGCCCGGGCCTCGGCGACGTGCTCGGTGGAGCCGTCGCCGAACCGGGCGACCACCTCGGGCCGGCTGGCGAGCAGGCCGGTCAGCTGCCACGAGCCCGCGGTCGTCCGGGCAGCGAGCGACTCGAGCCGGTCGGCGGCCGCGTCCAGGACCGCGGCGTCGTCGTCCACGGGGGCAGTCTGACGGGCCTGGGCCCGGGGGCGGAGGGGGTGGTGCCACGTGGGTGACCCCGAGCCTCGCCGCGAACCCGTCCGGCCGGTCGGGGAACCGGACGGCGATCCGGCGTGCTGGGCCACGCTCGTCTGCCCGGAGTGCGGCGGCCTGACCGACGGGCTGCCGACGGCGACCTGCCGGCGGTGCGGCGCGCCGTACCCGGTGGAGTGACCCGTCAGCCGTGCGCCGCGCCGCCGAGGTTCAGCAGGACCACGCCGGCGACGACCAGGGCCACCCCCAGCCCCTGCCACCCGGTGATCGACTGCCCCAGGAAGACCGCGCCGATGGCCACCACCGTCAGGGTGCCCACCGCCGACCAGATCGCGTAGGCCACCCCCACCGGCAGCGTCTTCACCACCTGGGCGAGGAGCGCGAACGAGACCGCGTAGCCGACGACCACCAGCACGCTGGGCAGCAGCACGGTGAAGCCGTTCGTGCGCGGCAGCAGCGAGGTCGCCGCCACCTCCGCCACGATCGCGGTCGCGAGCATCAGGTACGCCATGGCACCAGCCTGCCCGGCGCCCCGGACGGTCGGATCAGGGGTCCGCCGTGTGCTCCCGCTCGGCACGGCGCTGGTCGATGAGTGCCCGCAGCGCCCGCCGGCGCCGCGCCTGGATCGCCAGCGTCCGCTGGTGGTGGCGGGCGTGCGGGTCCGCCTCGTCGGAGAGCTGCTGTGCGGCCAGCAGGGTGGCCGAGGGCCGGGCGGCGGCCGCGGGCACGCTGACGACGAGCCGGTCACCGCCGCCGTCGGTGATCGGCTCCGGCGCGACCGGCAACGGCGGCCCGACGACGTTGGGCTCGGCGCCGTCCGGGGTCCCGAGCGGGAGGACCGGTGGGGCACTCAGCACCGCGGCTCCCCCGATCTGGACGACGTGCGCACCTGACCACGGGGTCGCTCGCAGGGGGACCGGACGGTCCGGCCCCCCGCCGTCCCGGGACCCTGCCGACCGTACCCGGGCGGGCCCCGGCCACGCGGGCCCCCGATCAGGTGTTCACGCGGCCGTCGCCGGGCCTACCGGACCTCGGTGAGCCGGCTGGTGGCGACGTCGAAGACGAAGCCGCGGACGCTGTCCTTGACGGGGATGAAGGGGCTGTCCAGGATCCGCTGCCGGGATGCCCGGACGTCCGCGGCCAGGTCGGTGAACGCCTCGGAGGCTCACGCCGGACGGGTGCCGACCTCGGCCTCGATGCCGTCGCGGAACTCGTGGTCGGTGAACGTGAGCATCCCGCAGTCGGTGTGGTGCACCAGCACGATCTCGGTCGTGCCCAGCAGCCGCTGGCTGATCGCCAGCGAGCGGATCTCGTCGTCGGTGACCACACCGCCGGCGTTGCGGATGACGTGCGCCTCGCCCGCCACGACGCCGAGGGCGCGGCAGACGTCCAGCCGGGCGTCCATGCAGGCCACGACGGCGACGCAGCGGGAGGGGCGCGTCGGGTGGAGGGGTTGCGATCCGGGAAAGGGCGGTCAGCGGGAGGCGGGGGCGGTGTCGGACGGGGCCGTCCGGGAGCGGAAGTCCCCGCGCCCGGTGTCGCCCTTCCAGTCGGCGAAGGACTCCGCGGTCAGCTCCTCGAGCAGGGCGATGTCGGGCAGCAGCGGGGCCAGCAGCTCCCGGCGGACCTCCACCGGTAGCGCCGGCCGCGGCGCCCGGCCGGCGTGCAGCGCGGCGATCAGCGGCCGGCCGGCCTGCCGCCACACCTGTGGCGGGACGTAGGCGCCCAGCACCGCGCCGGCCCGGGTCAGCCGGGACAGCACGCGGTACCGCGCGGTGTCGGGGACGAACGGCTTGACGTTCTCCGCGGCGACGGTGTGGGCCACCCCGGTCGGCACCCCGAGGAAGTCGGCCACCCGGTCCAGCGTCTGCCGCGGGTCGTCGACCAGCTGCCGGTAGCGGAAGACCAGCACCTGCTCGCGGGGCACGTGCCGGTAGAGGTCGCGCAGCTGCTCGCCGTAGCGGCCCAGGCCGCGGTAGTGCCAGAACGGCGCCCAGCCCGCCGCCACCCGCTGGCGCTCCAGCCGGACGGCGACGGCGAAGTCCGGTTCCGGCTCCAGCCCGTCGGCGCGCAGGTGCACCCAGTTGGAGTAGGCGCGGTCCACCGGGTCGCGCACCACGACGACCACCTTGACGTCCGGCACGTCGGCGGCCAGTCGGGCGTGCGCGGCCCGGTCGTGCAGGTAGAAGGGCGTGCTCTCCCCGCGCACGGTGCCGGCGGGCGCACCGGCGAAGAGGGCGCGGTACTGCGCCCGGCGCCAGACCCACTCCCGCGCACTGTGCGCGTCCCCCGGCCCGCGGTGGCCGCTGCGCGGAGGTGGGCGGCCGTCGGTCAGGTAGTACTTCGGCTCCTTCACCGGCGAGAGGTACAGCGCCGGGTGGGTCGCCAGCGCGGCGTGCAGCGCCGTGGTGCCGGCCTTGGGGGCGCCGGCGATCACGAACTGGGGCAGGTGCCCGTCGGGGTCGGTCATCTCGCATTCCTCCTGGTCCTCAGCAACCGGTGTGCACACTGGGCGCCGCCCCGCCCGGTAGCGATCGGAGTCCCCGCGTGTCGACCTGGCCGTCCCCTCCGTCCACCCCGCGTCCGCCGGATCCGGTGAGCTTCTGGGCCGACGCCTCCGTCGTCCTGGAACCGGAGGACCCGCGGCCGGGCTCGTGGGCCGGCGGGCCGTCGGCGCAGCTGGTCGGGGACGACTGGTGGTTGGCCTACCGGCTGCGCCGGCCGGTCGGCGAGGGACGCGGCTTCGGCAACGTCATCGCGCGCTCCACCGACGGGGTGCGGTTCACCCCGGTCGTCGAGTTCGGCAAGGACCAGTTCGGCGCCGAGTCCCTGGAGCGCCCGGCGCTGGTCCACACCCCGGAGGGCCGCTGGCGGCTGTACGTCAGCTGCGCGACCCCGGGCACCAAGCACTGGCGGGTCGACCTGCTGGAGGCCGACTCCGTCGCGGGGCTGGCCACCGCGACCGCCGAGACCGTGCTGCCGGGCAGCGACACCACCGCGGTGAAGGACCCGGTCCTCCGCTGGGACGGGCGGCGATGGCACCTGTGGGCATCGGTCCACCCGCTGGAGGACCCGGCGGCCACCGACCGGATGACGACCGAGCACGCCACCAGCGACGACGGCGTCGACTGGACCTGGCAGGGCACCGCGCTCGCCGGGACGCCGGGCAGCTGGGACGCCCGCGGCGTCCGGTTTGCCACCGTGGTGCTCGACGGCGAGCGCACCTGGGCCCTCTACGACGGGCGGGCGACGGCGGTGGAGAACTGGGAGGAGCGCACCGGCCTGGCCCGGGCCGCGGACGGCGGCCGGTTCATCGCGGTCGGCGACGCCCCGCTGCTGCAGAGCCCGCACCCGCCGTGCGGGCTGCGCTACGCCGACATGGTCGCCCTGCCCGACGGCGGCGCCCGCTGGTTCTACGAGGCGACGCGGGCCGATGGCGCCCACGAGCTGCGGACCGTGCTCCTGCCGGGCTGACCGGGGGCCGGCTGCGCGGGCGCTGGACAGGATCGGGCTCCTCGAGGCGGGGACCGGGCTCAGGTCCGCGCGTGCGGCTGCCGGTCGGCAGCCGGCGGGTCGTCACCCGGGGCACCCCGTCGCGGTGGAGGGTTGCCGGCCAGCGAGCCGGGGCTTCGCGCTGGCGCTCATGACCGGGCGCCAGCCTGGCATCCCCGGCGCCTTCCCGTCAAACCCGATCGGGTTAGTAATGATTGGTCGTACCGGCGGACCTCCCCGAACCTCCCCGAACGGATCCCGGACGGATCCCGGATGGATCCCGGATGGATCCCGAGCAGCCACGTCCGGGGCGCCGTGCCCGGTGTGCCACCGTTCGGCGCATGGTGAACGTCCTCTCCATCCAGTCCCACGTCGCGTACGGACACGCGGGCAACGCCTCGGCCGTCTTCCCGCTGCAGCGCCTGGGCGTCGAGGTCTGGCCGGTGCACACGGTGCAGTTCTCCAACCACACCGGCTACGGCGCCTGGCAGGGGCGGGTCTTCGACGGGCAGGCGGTCGAGGAGGTCGTCGGCGGCATCGCCGACCGCGGTGTGCTCGGCAGCTGCGACGCCGTGCTGTCGGGCTACCTGGGCTCGGCCGACATCGGGCACGCCGTCGTGGGCAGCGTCGCCAAGGTGCGGGCAGCCAACCTCGACGCGGTCTACTGCTGCGACCCGGTCATGGGCGACGTGGGCCGCGGAGTGTTCGTGCGACCGGGCATCCCGGAGTTCATGCGCGACGTCGCCGTCCCGGTCGCCGACGTGGTGACGCCGAACCACTACGAGCTCGACGTCCTCTCCGGCAGCACCACCGGGTCGCTGGCCTCGGTGAAGGACGCCGTCGCCGCCGTCCAGGCGCTCGGCCCCCGGGTCGTGGTCACCACCTCGCTGGTCGCCGAGGACACCCCCGCCGACGCCGTCGACCTGCTGGCCTCCGAGGGCGGCCGGCACTTCCGGGTCCGCACCCCGCGGCTGGATCTGTCGGTCAACGGCGCCGGCGACGCTCTCGCCGCGCTCTTCCTGGCGCACTGGCTGGACACCCGCTCGGCGGGTGAGGCGTTGGGCCGCGCCGCCGCCTCGGTCTACGGCCTGCTCAAGCAGACCGCGGACGCCGGCTCCCGGGAGATCCTGCTGGTCGCCGCCCAGGAGGAGTACATCTCCCCCACCTGCACCTTCCCCGTCGAGGAGGTCTGACCGTGACCGACCCGTTCCCCACGCTGGCCGAGATCGCCGCCGAGGAGGAGGAGCTGCAGCTGAGCAGCTTCACCAACGACGACGCCTGGGACCTCGGCTGCGCCCTGGTCGCCGCCGCCCGCGCGCAGGATGCGCCGGTGGCCATCGACCTGCGCCGCAACGCCCACCCGCTCTTCCACGTCGCACTGCCCGGGGCGACCCCGGACAACGACTCCTGGATCGAGCGCAAGGCCCGGGTCGTGCACCGGTTCGGGCACAGCAGCCTCTACGTGGGGCAGCGCTCCCGGGAGCAGGGCACCACGTTCGAGGAGCAGTACCGCCTGGACCCGCAGCGCTACGCGGCGCACGGCGGCGGGTTCCCGATCACCGTGCGGTCGGTGGGCCAGGTCGGGGTGGTCGTGGTCTCCGGGCTCCCGCAGGTGGCCGACCACCGGCTGGTCGTCGAGGTGCTGCGCGCACACCTGGCGGGCAGCCGCTCCTAGGCCGACACCGCGCGGGTCAGCGCGGCGCGGGCAGCGGCGGCAGGCCCAGGTGGTCGCGCAGCGTCGTCCCGGAGTACTCGGTGCGGTGGACGCCACGCTCCTGCAGCAGCGGGACGACCGTGTCGACGAACACGTCGAGGCCGCCCGGCGTGAGGTGCGGGACGAGGATGAAGCCGTCGCTGGCGCCGGACTGCACCAGGTCGTCCATCTGCGCGGCCACCGTGGCCGGGCTGCCGATGAAGGACTGCCGGCTGCTCGTCTCGATCATCAGCTCCCGGATCGTCAGACCCTTGGCCTCCGCCCGTTCCCGCCACTCCCGCGCGGTCGCCAGCGGATCGCGGTTCATCCGCACGCTGGCCCGCCCCTTGGCGACGGTGTGCTCCCCGACCAGCGGATCGACGTCGGGGAGCGGCCCGTCGGGGTCGTAGCCGGACAGGTCGCGGTTCCAGACCTCTTCCAGCTTGCGCAGCGCCGTCTGGCCGGACACCTGCTGCTTGCGCACCTCGGCGGCGAGCTCGGCGGCCTCCGCATCGGTGTCCCCGATGGCGAAGGTCGCCGCCGGCAGGATCAGCAGGTCCGCCGGGCGTCGTCCGAACTTCTCCAGCCGGCCCTTGACGTCGGCGTAGAACGCCCGGCCGGCGTCCTTGGTGGCGTGCCGGCTGAAGATGGCGTCCGCGGACGACGCGGCGAACTCCCGGCCCTCCTCGGAGTCACCGGCCTGGAAGACGACCGGCCGGCCCTGTGGACTGCGCGGGACGTCGAACTGCCCGGCGATGTCGAAGTGGGCGTCGGAGTGGGCGAAGCGGCCGGGCTGCGGGTCGCGCAGGAAGGCGCCGTGCTCCTTGTCCGCGACGATCTCGTCGCCGCGCCAGGAGTCGAGCAGCTCGGTGACGGTCTGCAGGAAGGTGCGCGCCCGTTCGTAGCGCTGATCCTGGGCGAGGAAGCCGCCGCGCCGGAAGTTCTCCCCGGTGAACGCGTCCCAGGAGGTGACCACGTTCCAGGCCGCCCGGCCACCGCTGAGGTGGTCGAGCGAGGCGAACTGGCGGGCCACCTCGTAGGGCTCGTTGAAGGTGGAGTTGATCGTGCCGGCCAGCCCCAGGTGCTCGGTGACCGCGGCCAGGGCGGCGAGCACGGTGAAGGTGTCGGGCCGGCCGACCACGTCGAGGTCGTAGATCGCGCCGTTCTGCTCGCGCAGCCGCAGCCCCTCGGCGAGGAACAGGAAGTCGAGTCTCCCCCGCTCGGCGGTCTGGGCGAAGCGGCGGAACGAGTCGAACTCGATGTGGCTGCCGGCCGCGGGGTCGCTCCACACCGTCGTGTTGTTCACGCCGGGGAAGTGCGCGGCGAGGTGGACCTGCTTGCGGACCTGCTCGGTCATCGTCGGGCTCCTCGGAGGGCGGCGGGTCAGACCGCGGCGTAGCGGTTGGCGGGGCGCGGCAGCCCGAGCAGGCCGCGCAGGGTGGCGGCCTCGTAGCCGGTGCGGAACAGGCGGCGGCGCTGCAGCTCGGGGACCAGCGCGGAGGTGACCTGCCGCAGGTCGTGCGGGAGCGTCGCCGGTCGGAGCCGGAAGCCGGTGAGGCCGGCCTGCGACCACTCGGCGATCAGGTCGGCCAGCTGCGCCGGGGTGCCGGCGACGACCCGGGCGTCGCTGGTCAGCTCGCTGCCGGCGGTCTCGTCGAGCCGCCGGAGCCGTGCGGTGGCGGTGGCCGCGTCGTCGTCGAGCACCACCACCAGATCACCGAAGACGTGCACCGGCTCCTCCACCCGGCCGGCCGCGGCCTGCGCCGACCGGATCTCCGCGACGATCCGGGTGGCGTCGGCGGCGTCGCGCGGGGTGACGAAGCCCAGATCGGTGCCGCGGCCGACGAGCTCGTAGGGCACGGCCTGGTGGGCGAGGGCCGCCACCAGCGGCTGTCCCTGCGGCGGCCGCGGGGTGATCGAGGGGCCCCGGACGGAGAAGGACCGGCCGGCGAAATCGACGTAGTGGAGCTTCGCCCGGTCGACGAACCGGCCGGTCGCGACGTCACGGATCTCCGCGCCGTCCTCCCAGCTGTCCCAGAGCCGGCGGACCACCTCGACCCAGTCGGCGGCCTCGTCGAACAGTTCCCGCAGCGCCGCCTGCCCCGCCGGGTCGCCGGCGGCGACGCCCCGCACGTCGGGCAGGTCGCGGCGGCCGAAGTGCGCGGCCTCGGCGCGGCTGCTGCCCACCTTCACCCGGACGCCGGCCCGGCCACCGCTGACGAAGTCGAGCGTGGCGATCGCCTTGGACAGGTGGAACGGCTCGGTGTGCGTGACGACGGCGGTCGGCACCAACCCGATCGAGCGGGTCAGCGGTGCCACCCGGGCGGCGACCTGGACGGCGTCCAGCCGGCCGCGCACCTGGTCGGTGCGGTCGTCGGGGCCGTGCCGGTCGGTCGACTGCAGGGACAGAC
>JAOPUQ010000167.1 GCA_025963425.1 Modestobacter sp.
GGACTCGTCGAGGTCGAGCGCGAGCTGACCGGTGTGGACGGCGGTGGACGGCTTGTTGTCCACCAGGAGGGAGATGGACGCCTCGAGGTGCCCGGGCAGCGTCGACGCGGCCGTGTCGACGACGGCCTGGAGCAGCGTGGCCATGGAGTGCTCGCCCAGGGTCAAGCGGCCCAGTTGCTGGAGGGCGGTCCGGTCAGCATCTGGGTGGCACGGCTTGCGGGTGCTGGCCATGGGACGTCTTCCGGTTCGGTGGAATCGCGGAGCGACGCCCCCGCCACGGACGCTCGGTAGATGGAGCGACCACGCGGGAGTCGCCGCGCTGGAACCCGGAGGAGCGGGATGGCTGCCTGGTCATTCCCGCGGGCACCGGGGTTCATGGCACCCCGGCGGGAGCCGGGTGTACATCGGCAGAACTGCCGGTTGCTCGGTAGGGAGTTGCTCGATCCACGGTTGCTTCCGCCCCACCTCGCGGCGGTCCCTGGCTCGTGGGCTGGATCGCTGCGCGCACGATGCGGGACCGAGGCTGAGTCGTCCCGGAGGGTCGTGAGGTTGCGCGACATGGCGGCTAGGTCTTCGCCTTCGTCGCTGCTCCCCGCCTCGGCGGGAGGAGAGGCCTTCACAGGTGCCGCGGCCGCATTCCGTGGCGCCCTTGGCGCTGCCCCGGGCCCTCGCCCTCGTGAAGACCGCCCGATGGCGCTAGCCGATCGCAGGGGACGCTTCGTCGTGCCGGGAGGACGAAGCCGCAGCTGCAGTCGCCGCCGAGTGCGACGAGGGAGAGTCCGTTGATGTCTGGATTCGGCGAAGGCTTGCACTCGGTGCGCGGACGCCTGGACCGGATCAGCAGTCCGCCGCTCAGCCGACGCTGATGCCCCGGTCGGCCAGCCAGTCCTGCGGGTCGGTCGGCTTGCCGTTCATGCCGCCCTTGTGGATCTCGATGTGCAGGTGCGGGCCGGTGGACTGGCCCTCGCTGCCGACCTTCGCGATCGTGTCGCCGGCGGAGACGACGTCCCCGGCCTCGACGTACATGTAGCGCATGTGGCCGTAGATCTCGACGTTGCCGTCGGCGTCCTGGATGTAGACGGCGTTGCCGTAGCCCGACGCCGGTCCGGCACGCAGCACGACGCCGTCGGCGGCGGCCACGATCGGCGTGCCCAGCGGGGCGGCCAGGTCGATACCCCAGTGCATGGTGCCCCAGCGGGTGCAGAAGCACGTGGTGAGCCGGCCCTGGGTGGGCAGCACGAACGCGGGCTCGCGCGCGGCCCGGGAGGCAGCGATCTCGTCCAGCCGGGCCTGCGCCTCAGCCTGGCTGATCTCCCCGCGGGCACCGACGATCTCGGCGCCGCCGGCGAACCCCGTCTCCTCCAGGCCCAGGCCGTAGTCCTGGCCGGAGGCCGACGTGCTGCTGGTCCCCGGTCCGACGATGCCGGTCACACCGGCGAGCACCGCACCGGTGACGACGGCGGCCAGCAGCAGGGCCGGCCGGCGCCGGGGTGCGGCCGGGAGGCGGCGCAGCAACGAGGCCCGGGGCCCGGCCGTTGCCTCCTCGGTGCCGTCGTCGGGGTCGGTCCCGTCGGTCCCGTCGGTGATGTCGGTGATGTCGGTGACCTCGAGGACGTCGAGGACGTCGAGGTACTCCTGGTCCAGGTCGGCAAGGTCGTCAGCAGGTGCGGAGGTCTGGGCGCTCGCCCAGCTGCGGTCCCAGTCGGGCTCGGCCAGCCGCCAGTCGCCGGCGGTGTCCCGGTCGGTGTCGCGGGCCGTCTGCGCGGTGCGCGGGCGGGGGGCGAGGCCGACTCCTGCCGGAGCGGCGGTGGCCGGTCCCCAGGACCGGCCGGCGAGTTCGTTCTGGCGGGACAACGGAGCACCTTCCCGAGCGCAGCGCCACGGGGGGAGCCGTGACGCCTGACGGGCACCGGCCGGCCGTGGGAGACGGCGGCCGGTGCGTGCACATCAGCTGTGCGGCGCCCCCGGACTGATCCCTCGGCGCCGTCCCGGACGTTAGGCAGGCGCCCCGAGCCCACCAAGGACCTGACTAGGCGTGTCGCAATCAGTGCGGAGGGTCAACAACACCCGTCACACGAGCCTCGCGAACTGGTCAGGCGACGGCTGCGGTGTCTGGTTCGTCGTCACCGGTGGGCCGGGTGCGCCGCCCCGCCAGGGTCGAGGCCACCTCGTCGACGACGGCCCGGTGGATGGGCAGCGACATGTGCCCCACCCCGCGCACCAGCACGTTGCGGGCCTGCAGGTCGGGGTGGTCGCAGCGGCCCACCCGGCAGGGCACCAGCATCTGGTCCATGTCGCTGTAGACCGCCGTCACGCGGGTGCGGCAGCCCGGCGCCGGCTCGGCCAGCTCCTTCAGCAGCGGGGAGTCCGGTCGCAGTTGGCGCACCAGTGGGGTGGGCAGGACGTGTGCCCACAGGGTGCCGCCGTGCGGCGTCCCGAGCGTGACCAGCGACTCGACCCGGCGGTCACCCCCCAGGCGCTGCACCAGGTACCGGGCCACCAGGCCGCCGAGGCTGTGGCCCACCACGTGCACCCGCTCGTGGCCGGTCTCCTGGCACACCTTCTCGATGTGGGCGCCCAGCGCGGCGGCAGCGCTCTCCACGTCGCGCAGCAGCGGGCTGTAGTTCCAGGTGCAGACCTGGGCGAAACCGCGGCGGCGCAGGCTGCGGCGCATGACCGTGAAGATCGAGCGGTTGTCGACCAGCCCGTGCACCAGGACCACCGGGATGCGGGCGGCGAGCGGGTCGTCGGCGAACAGGGCGCGGACGGTGGGCGGCTGGGTGCCGGGCCGGTACCGGGCGTCCGGGCGGAGCTGCTCGGTGCGGGTGCCCAGTGGGTAGAGCAGCGCGTGCGCCCCGACCCAGGCCAGCTCGGTGAGGCCGCCGGTCACCAGGGTGGCCGACAGCAGCGAACGCAGTCCGCCGCGGCCTCCGGCCGAAGCCGCGGGGACGCCGCTGCCGGTCGCGGGAAGGGTGTCGTGCCACCCTGGAGGCGAGGGCAGGTCGCTCGTCTCCACCCCGCCTGCCTTTCGTTGGACCGCGATGCCGCACCAGTCGGCAGGCGCACCTGGTGTGCTCGCCGCCGGGACGTTAATGCCCCCGTGTGCTCACCGTCACACATCGGCAACACAGCACCCGAACATGACCGCCCGATGGAAGGGGACTCGTGCCCGCCCGGAACCGCACCCCTGCCGCTTCTGCCCGGCGAGGTGGCTCCCTGTCGGGGACCGCCCGTCGCAGGACGGGGGTTGGCGGCCGACGGGAGCGGGACGACGTGTCGTCCGGGTACGAGGTTCTCGTGGTGGGCGAGGTGCCGGTGCTGGCCCGGGTGGTCGGCGCGCTGCTCGTCCTGGCCGGCCTCCTCGCCGCAGCGGCGGCCTTCCCCACCTACCTGGTCGTGGGCGGCACCACGATCTCGCTGGTGACCAGCCCGCTGGACGCGGTCGTCGCCGTCGCGGCGCCGCTGGCCACGGTGGTGGTCGGCCTCGTGCTGGTGCTGGGACGCGTGCCCCGGCTGGGGCTCGCCTACGCCGCCGTGGCCGGCACGCTCGCCGTGGGACGGCTGCTCATCGAGCTCCACCTGGGACACGGCTCCACGACCCGGCCCGCCGTCGAGGTCCTGGCCGGCGAGCGGGTGCTCACCAGCTCGGTGGAGATCGGTGCCGGCTGGGCGCTGGGGGTGGCCGCGCTGGCGGTGACGATCCTGGCCGGGGTGGCGGCGCTGCTCGCCTGGAATCGGACGGTCATGGAGGACGGCGGCAGCCTGGACCCGCGTCGCCCGGCGCTCGCCGGGCTGGCGGTGCTGGTCGGCGTGGCCGCCGTGCTCTGCCTGGCCCTGCCGGCCGCCGACGTCCCCGACCGGGTGGTCACCGACCCTGCCACCGGCCTGGAGACCGTGGTCACCTCCGAGGGCCCGCAGGCGCTGCTGGAACGACCCGGGCTCGCGCTGCTGGGCGGCCTGCTGCTGGCCGGCGCGCTGGTGCTCTGCTCGGTCGTCGCGCCGTCGTTGCGCCCCCGGCTCGCCGCGGTCGGCGGACTGCTGGCGGTGACCGTCCAGCTGCTGGCCGGCGCCCTGTCCGGGGCCCGCGACGCCGCCCACAGCGGCGACCTGGAGTGGACGGTGCCCGGCATGGGCCTGCTGGTCCTGGGCCTGGCCTCGGCCGGGCTGACCGTGCTCGCCTGGCGCTGGCACCGCGCCCCGGCCCGTCGCGTGTGACCGGGAGCGAACGGGTCCGGGTGGTGGTCGCCGGGCCCGTCCCCGACGACCCCGACCGCCGCCTCGAGGTCGTCGCCCGGGCTCTTCGCGACGCCGGCATGGAGGTCGTCTACACCGCCGGTCACCAGACGCCCGAGCAGCTCGCCGCCATCGTCGTCCAGGAGGACGCGGACGCCGTCGTGCTGCCGGTGGCTCCCGAGGGCGCCGTGCCGCTGCTCACCGAGCTGCTCCGCGAACGCGATGCCGGCGACGTGGCGGTCCTCCCCGCGGACGCCACCGGCCCGCAGACCGTCGACCGGGTCCGGCTCGCCGTCGGCGTGGACCCGGTCGACGGCTGAGGGGTCACATCACCGGCAGCGTCAGCTGGCCGGGCACGCCCGGGCCGGTGCGCACGGTCACCGGCTGGGGGAGCGACGAGCCGCGGTAGGCGAGATCGCCGCCGGCGAGCACCACGGCCAGCCGGTGCCCAGCGGCGAAGCGGTGCACGATCGCCGGCAGCTCGACCGTCACCGGCCGGTCCACGTCGGCCACGCGCACCGGGGAGATCAGCCGCTGCGGGAGCTCCACCGCACCGTCCGGGCCGACGTCGTAGAGCTTGACGTAGACCACGAGCTGCCCGCCGGGCCCGGTGAGCTGGCTGGCCCGCACCGTCGGCGCGTCCAGGGTGACCGTCAGCCGCGCCGAGCCGACGACGTCCAGCGGCGCGGGAAGCGGCGGCGTGCTGAACCGCACCGCCGTTCCGGCCGGGTCGGTGACCGGCCCGCTCTGGTCCAGGTAGGACGTCTCGGTGTAGTTCGGCCCGACCGGCGCGCTGCCGCCGTAGGCGCTCAGCCCCGGGACGACGGCCCCCGGGCTGGTCACCAGGGCGCCGCCGGCGGGGCCGCCGCCGGACAGGTACATCGAGCGCTGCCGACCCACCGGATAGCCGGCGGCGGTGGCGTAGGCGGCGGCGACGTCCGTGCCGTCGTAGGCGTAGTCGCGGAAGTAGGAGAAGCCGGGCTTCGGCGCCGGACCGGTGCCCTGGAGGTGGTGGGCGAACCAGGCCAGCACCTGGCGGCCCTGGTAGGACCCCGCCGGATGCCGTTCGTCGAGCTCGCCGGGCAACGGGGTCGGGGCGCTGTGCCCCCAGGAGTGCCAGACCATCGACACCGGCGTGCCCTGGGCCTTCAGCGCCGTGTAGGTCGCCACCGACTCCTGCAGGTTGAACAGCGTGTCGGCCTGCCCCTGGGCCAGCAGCGTGGGCACCCGGACGTCACGCACGTAGCTGGCCACCGAGGCGGACCGGAGGAACTCGATGGAGGCGGCGCTCGGGTGCCCCTGCGCGGCGACCTCCAGCAGGGCCTGGCAGACGCGGGGGTCGAAGTTCGCGCAGTTGTCGGCGGCGAAGGCCCGCCACCGTGCCGGGTCCGCGAGCGCCTGCACATCCTGGATGCCGTCGACCACGCCGAGGGACGTGAACAGCGCGGCCCACTGGTACTTGAAGACACCGGTCTGCCGGGAGCTGACCGAACCGGAGGCCGCCGTCCCGCCGGGCAGGGCGCTGTTGTCCGGGTCCAGGGAGTACGAGAGGTCGTTCCAGGTGATCATCGGGACGATCACGTCCAGCCGGTCGGTGCCGGCCCGGCGCTCCACGGCGGCCGCGGCGAACTGCACCTGGCCGCCGTAGGAGCCGCCGATCATGCCCACCGACGGGTCGAAGCGCCTGCCCCGGGCGCCGTCCTCGCGGACCACCTGGTCGATGACGACGCGGGCGCCGGTGGCGTCGTCCACGGCCTGGACCGACGGGTCGCCACCGAGGAAGCGCAGCAGCTGGCTGGCCGCGGCCCCGTCGTGCTGCCGGTCATCCAGGGTGATCGGGCAGGGGTCGCCGTCGACGAAGCCGAGGCCGGTGTAGGCCAGGGTCACGTAGCCCTGCTCGCCGAGCCCCTGGGCCAGGTCGGCCCGGTCGGCCTTCGTGCCGCCGAAGCCGTTGGTACTCAGGACCGCCGGCGCCCGGTGTGCGGCGTCCACGCCGCGGGGCACGTAGAGGTCGGCGTCGATCCGGCACGTCCGCTGCTCGGTGCCCAGACCCGTGACGGTGATGCTCAGGTCGCGGGGCGTGATGGGCAGGCCGGCGCTCGCGCCGGCCGGCGGCGCCAGCGCACCGGCCGTCCCGGCGGTGAGCACCGCCGTGAGCAGGACAATCATGGTTCTGCGCACGGTCGGGCGCTCCTCGTCGTCGGGAACTGCGGCGTCGGGTGCGCGGTCCGGTGCTGTGATGCGCCCCACGCTGGGGAACGCGCGTGCGGCGTTGCGGTTACGGGCGGGCTACGGTCCTTGCTCGTGGATCTCTTCGAATACCAGGCCCGTGACCTGTTGGCCTCGCACGGTGTGCCCGTGCTCCCCGGTGGCGTCGCCGAGACGCCCGAGCAGGCGGAGGCGATCGCCCGCGAGATCGCGGCGCCCGTCGTCGTCAAGGCGCAGGTGAAGGTCGGCGGCCGCGGCAAGGCCGGCGGCGTCAAGCTGGCCGACGACCCCGAGACCGCCAAGGCGCGGGCTCAGGACATCCTCGGCCTGGACATCAAGGGCCACATCACGCACCGCGTGATGGTCGCCCAGGCCAGCGACATCGCCGAGGAGTACTACTTCTCGTACCTGCTGGACCGCTCCAACCGCACCTTCCTGG
>JAOPUQ010000172.1 GCA_025963425.1 Modestobacter sp.
GGACTCGTCGAGGTCGAGCGCGAGCTGACCGGTGTGGACGGCGGTGGACGGCTTGTTGTCCACCAGGAGGGAGATGGACGCCTCGAGGTGCCCGGGCAGCGTCGACGCGGCCGTGTCGACGACGGCCCGCAGCAGCGCGGTCATGGAGTGCTCGCGCAGCGTCAAGCTGCTGAGCCGCCGGAAGGCCTGCTCGGCGTCTGTGGGGGCCGGTCGCTGGTGTCGGGCATGTCTCGGTCTCCGGTCGGGTGGAACCGGGGGCGGGTGCGCCCCCGGCCACGGACGCCCACATGGGTGGCCGGCCGTGCGGGGTGCGCCGCGTTGTGACACACGGTCGCCACCGGGTTGCCCGGCGACGGCATCGACGCAGCCGTGGGAGACCGAACGGGGGGGTCCGGTCGCCGCACGCGTTCAGGAGGTGGGGAACCGGCGCCGTCCCCGGCAGGAGCAGCGCCTGTGGCGACCCTGTGAAGATCAACGTTCACGAATCGGACACGCTGCCCCCGTCGTACGGTGGGTCATGGCCGCACGGGGACAGCGCAGCGGCGCGGCCCGCCGATGGCTGGTGGTCGCGCTCGGGGTCGCCGTCCTGCTGGCACTGCCCGCGCTGATCGGGGCGCTGCCGGCGTCGGACGCCGGAACCTCGGCGACCGACCTGCGGGACCGCGCACTGGCCTCGGCCGACGTTCCCTTCTCCGGCTACGCCCAGGCCGCCGGCGGGCTCGCCCTGCCGGTGGGCGACCAGCTCACGCCGGTCGCCGACCTGCTCAGCGACCGGACGACGATGCGCGCCTGGTACCGCGCCGCCGACGACTGGCGGGTCGACGTCGTCTCGGCCACCGGCGAGACCGGGGTGCACCGCGACGCCGGCGGCACCTGGACCTGGGAGTACGAGGAGCACGTCGCCTCGCGGGCCGCCGCCCTGCCCCTGGCGCTGCCCACCGCGCCGGACCTGCTGCCCAGCGCGCTGGGCCGCCGGCTGCTGTCGGAGGCCGCCGACGAGGAGCTCTCCCGGTTCGGGGCCGACCGGGTGGCCGGCCGCGACGCCCTGGGGCTGCGGATCACCCCCGCCGACGACGCCGCGTCGGTGTCCCGGGTCGACGTGTGGGTCGACGCCGACAGCGGGATCCCGCTGCGCGTCCAGATCTCCGGCGGCGAGACCGGCGGGAGCGAGCCGGCCGTGGACACCAGCTTCCTGAGCCTGGACCTCACCACCCCCGCGGCCTCGGTCACCGCCTTCACCCCGCCGCCGGGCGCCGACGTCCGCCGCGACGAGCAGCAGGCCGACCTGCTCGCCACCGGACGCCGTGCGGACGCCGTGCGACTGCCCGACTCCCTCGCGGGTCTGGACGGCCGCACCCTGGACGGCACCCCCGGCGCGGTCGGCGTCTACGGCCGCGGGGTCACCCTGCTCGCCGTCTCCGTGCTGCCCGGCCGGGCGGCGTCGGCGCTGCGGGACACGCTGCTCGTCGCCCCGGGTGCGGTCGTCGACGACGTCGGCGTCCGCATCGCGGCCGGCCCGCTGGGCCTGATGCTGGTCGACGGCGGCGAACGGCGCGGCAGTTGGCTGCTGGCCGGCACGGTCGACCTGGACGCGCTCGCCGCCGCCGCGGCACAACTGCCCCCGAGGAGAGGAGACCGGTGACCGCTGCGGTGATCGCCACCCAGGGACTGGTCAAGCGCTTCGGCCACCTGCGGGCCGTGGACGGCATCGACCTCGACGTCCGGGCCGGTGACGTCTACGGCTTCCTCGGCGCCAACGGCTCGGGCAAGACGACGACGGTGCGGATGCTGCTGGGCCTGGTGCTCCCCACCTCCGGGGAGATCTCGCTGCTCGGTGAACGGATGCCCAAGGCGGCGCGGAAGGTGCTGCCCCGGGTGGGTGCGCTGATCGAGTCACCCGCCGCCTACGGGCACCTGTCCGGGCGGGCGAACCTCACGCTGCTCGACGCCGCCGGGCCGGGCGGCTCCCGCCGCACCCGGCGGGCCCGGGTCGGCGAGGTGCTGGAGCAGGTCGGCCTGGCCGGTGTCGGGCGCCGCCCGGTGAAGGCCTACTCGCTGGGCATGCGCCAGCGGCTGGGGCTGGCCGGGGCGCTCCTGCGTCGTCCGGAGCTGCTGGTCCTGGACGATCCGACCAACGGGCTGGACCCTCAGGGCATCCACGAGGTCCGCGACCTGCTGCTGGAGCTGCACCGCGGCGGCACCACCGTCTTCCTCTCCAGCCACCTGCTGGCCGAGGTCGAGCAGCTGTGCAGCCGGGTCGGGGTGCTCGACCGCGGCCGCCTCGTGCTGCAGGACGACCTGGCCACCCTCACCGCCCCCACCGGCGCGACCGTCGTGGAGACCCCGGACCCGCTGCGGGTGCGCGCGGCGCTGGACGGCCGGGTGCTCTCCCTGGACGCGACCCGGGCGGTGGTCCGCGGCGCCGACCCGGCCGAGGTCAACGCCGCCCTGGTCGCCGCCGGCGTGCCGGTCACCGGCCTGGCCCTGCAGCGCCCGACGCTGGAGGAGGTCGTGCTGGCGGCCGCGGGCGGCAGCGCCGACCGGGTGGACGGCACCGAGGGGAGGGCGCGCCGGTGATCGCCGTCGAGCTCGCCAAGATGTTCCGCCGTCCGCGCACGTGGGTGACGATCGCGCTGCTCAACGCGCTGCCGGTGCTGGTCGCCGCGCTGCTGGCCCTCACCGACCTGGCGCCGCGGCCGGGGGAGGGGCCGCCGTTCCTGTCCGCCGTCCTGACCAACGGCACGCTCTACCCGCTGGCCGCGCTGGCCATCGTGCTGCCGCTGTTCCTGCCGATCGCGGTGGCCCTGATCGCCGGGGACGCCGTCGCCGGTGAGGCACAGGCCGGCACGCTGCGCTACCTGCTGGTCCGCCCGGCGGGCCGCACCCGGCTGCTGGTGGCCAAGCTGATCTCGGTCGTCGCCTTCGTGCTCGTCACCGTGCTGGTGGTCGCCGCCGTCGGCTACCTGGTCGGCCAGGTCTTCTTCGACGTGCAACCGATCAGCGGGGCGCGCGCGACGGGCGGGACGGCGCTGTCGGGGACCTCGTTGACCCCGGCGCAGATCACCGGCCGCACGGTGCTGGCCATCGGCTACGTCACCGCCTCCATGCTCGGCGTGGCCGCGTTCGCGCTGTTCTTCTCCACGCTCACCGACTCCCCGCTGGCCGCGATGCTGGGTGCGCTGGCCGTGCTCATCGCCTCCTCGCTGCTGTTCACCCTGGACGCCGCCTCCTCGATCGCCCCGTACCTGCCGACCCGCTACTGGCTGGCGTTCGTCGACTTCTTCCGCGATCCGATCCTGTGGCGCGACGTCGTGCGCGGGCTGGGGCTGCAGGCGGTCTACGTGGCGGTGCTGCTCGGTGCCGCCTGGGCGAACTTCACCACCAAGGACGTCACCAGCTAGGCCGGAGCCGGCGTCACCACCCGGTAGTGGAGGTGCACCACCCCGGTGCCGAACCGGCGCTCGTCGAGCAGTTCGAGGTCCAGCCGGACGCCGGAGGGCAGGGCCGGCGTACCGCTGCCCACCACGACGGGGGTGACGAACAGGTGGAGCTCGTCGACCAGGCCGGCCCGCAGCGCCGAGGCGGCGAGGCCGGGACCGCCCACGCTGAGGTCCCGGTCCGACGAGGCCTTGAGCTCCCGGACCGAGTCCGGGTCGAAGGCCCGCTCGAGCCGCGTCCGGGCACTGGACACCGCCGGCAGCGTCGTGGAGTACACGACCTTGTCGGCCGCCTGCCACATCTCGGTGAAGTCGCGGACGACGGCCGGCTGGTCGGGCCGGGCGTGCATCGTCTCCCAGGCGACCATCACCTCGTACAGCCGGCGGCCGTAGAGGTAGGTACCGATCGTCCGCTCCAGGTCGTTGACGTAGGCGTGCACCTCCTCGTCCGGCTCGGCCCAGTCGAATCGGCCGTCCGCATCGGCGACCACGCCGTCCAGCGAGGTGATCGCGGAGTAGACGAGCTCAGCCACGACGTCCCTCCGGGTCCGCCCGGGCGAACCGGACGTGGGCGACCGTCGGTGAGCTGACGAACTGGACGCACTCCAGCCCGGCCGGGCCGCCGCCGAGGGCGTCGAAGAGCCGTTCGCCACAGCCCAGCAGGACAGGCACCACGACCACGTGGAGCTCGTCGATCAGGCCGGCCCGCAGATACTGCTGGATGGTGGCCGCACCGCCACCGAGCCGGACGTCGGCGTCACCGGCCGCCTCGCCCGCCTGCTCCAGCGCCGCCTCGATACCGCCGGTCACGAAGGTGAACGTCGTCCCGCCGGCCATGGTCAGCGGCGGGCGCGGATGGGAGGTCAGCACGAACACCGGGTGGTGGTACGGCGGGTTCTCGCCCCACCAGCCGGTCCACTGCTCATCGGGCCAGGGGCCCCGGAGCGGGCCGAACATGTTGCGGCCCATGATCGTGGCGCCGATGTTCTCCTCCCCACGGGCGAGGAACCGGTCGTCGGTGCCGGGGGCCCCGCCGGGGGGTTCGGACTCCCCGAGCATCGCCAGGCCGGTCGGCGTGGCGAACACCCACTCGTGCAGGCGCTCTCCGCCCACCCCCAGCGGGTGCTCGAGATCCTGGTCCGGCCCCGCGGCGTAGCCGTCCACCGAGATCGAGAGGTTGTGCACCCGCAGTCGCGGCACGGTCGTCTCCTGGGTCGTTCGGTCGAGTCGGTGGTCAGACCGCCGGGGGGTCCGGAAGTCATCGCTGACGGCACCGGGGGTACCGGAGCGGGTGTCGCCGCCACTAGCGTCCTGCACGCGGGCGACGGGGGCCGCGCTCCCGCGCGCGACCGGAGCCGCCGGTCGCCGGACCGGACGGAGAGACCGGCCATGGCCGTGCTCCTGGACACCGCCCACCTGGCACCCGACCAGCGCGTCGACGCCGTCCACGAGGCCTTCACCCGGGCCACCGTCCCCACCCGGGTGCGGCTGGAGGCGCCCACCGGCGGGGTGCGGGCGCGGATGCACCTGTGGCAGTTCGGGCCCGGCACGGTCTTCACCGCCCGCGGCTCCGGACTGCGGCTGACCCGCCTCGGCCAGCACCTGCGCGGGGACCCGCCGCGGCTGGTGGCGGTCGCCGTCCACGAGCGGGGCGCCGGTCTGTTGCGTCAGGGCGGCCGGGAGGAGCGGGTCGGGGCCGGGGAGATGATGCTGACCGACCTCACCGACACCTACGACTTCGCCTGGCGGGGGGACGGTGGGTCGCAGGCCTTCCAGGTCGACCTGGCCGAGCTCGGCCTGCCCGTCGAGGTGGTCCGTGCCGCCGCCGGCCGGCTGGGGGCCAGCCCGCTGCACGGCCTGTTCCGCGACCACCTGCTGCGGCTGTTCGCCGACACCGACCGGCTGGCCGCCGACCCGGGCGCCCCGCACCTGGGGACGGCGACGGTCGAGCTGCTCCGTGCCCTGCTGGTCTCGGCCGCCGGCGGGGACGGGCTGCCGCACCCGGCCCTGGTGGCCGACTCGCTGCTCGGCCGGGTCCTCGGGTACGCCCGCGCGCACCTGGGCGAGGCCGACCTGGGTCCCGCGCGGCTCGCCGCGGCGCACCACGTCTCCGTGCGGCACCTCTACGCCGAGTGCGCCCGCGCCGGGATCAGCCTGGAGCAGTGGCTGATCAGCCAGCGGCTGGAGGCCGCCCGCCGGACGCTGGACCAGCCCTCCGGGCCGCGGCAGTCGGTCGCCGCGGTGGCGCACGGCTGGGGCTTCACCGACGCCGGTCACTTCAGCCGGCGCTTCCGGGAGGCCTACGGGCTGACCCCACGGGAGTGGCGGGACCGGCGCACGGGGGACTGACGGCCGGCCCGGCCGCCGGCCTCAGCCCTCACGCAGCCGGGTGCAGTCCGCGGGGCCCAGCCGGGCCGGTGGACCGGCCGCCAGCTCGGCGAGCACGATGCCCTGCACGACCGGGTCGCTGGGCAGCTGTCCGTGCGTCACCCGGGAGTCGGCGCACACCGACTGCACGGTGAGCTCCACCGCGCCGTCCAGCCGGGCGGAATCGGGCGGGGTGACGGTCTGGTCGGCGGTGGACCACAGCGACACCCAGGTGGGCCCGGCCGGGGTCTCGTCGCCGGCGTTGAGCCGGTCCAGGAGCTCGCTGTGGGTGGTCAGCTGGGAGCAGCCGACCGGGCACTGACCGGGCGCGATGCCCGCGGCCAGGTCGGCCAGGTCGGTGCCGTGGTGCGGCGAGCCGAGGGTCAGGATCCGGCGGGCCTGGGCCGCTCCGCCGTCCGCGGCCCACAGCCGGGCGATCACGCCTCCGGCGGAGTAGCCGACGACGTCCACGCTGGCGGCACCGGTCCGGGCCAGGGCGTCGTCCACGGCGGCGGCCAGCACGCCGGCCGAGGCCCGCAGGTCACCGGTGCCGTCACCAGGGACGGCGACGACGCGGGCGTCCCGGCCGGCGGCGGTGAGCCGGTCGGCGAGCGGCTGCAGTGACCGGGTCGAGCCTCCGTAGCCGGGCACCAGCAGCACCGGGCCCGGCGCCTCCTGGGACACCGGGGCCGGGTCGTCGGCCGCCAGGCGGGGGACCAGCACCGCCGCGACGACGGCCACCACCGCGACGACGAGGGCGGCGAGCAGACCCAGCACCAGGCGGCGGCGGGCGGGGGAGAGGCCGGCGAGCACGCGCCCACTGTGCCCGCTCTGGCTGTGCGGAGCAGCGGCTGGTGGACTGCACGGGTGCAGAACGCGGGCCCGCGATGCTGAGCCGGGACGAGTACCTGGCGGCCTGGGCCGGCTGGCACGGCGGCAGCGACCCGGCCGACAGCACGCTGGTGCGCGGCTGGCTCACGCTGGCGTACACGTTGGCCCGGCCCTTCGCGGGGCGCTCCCCGCTGCTGGCGACCGCGCTGGGGCTCCTGGCCGCGATCGCGGCTGTCGGCCCGGCGGTCGCCGGCGGCGGGTGGCTGGTCGCCGCCGGACTGCTGGTCGGGCTGTCCGGTCTGCTGGACTCCCTGGACGGCGCCCTGGCCATCGCCGGGGGGACGGCGTCCCGGCGGGGCTTCGTGCTCGACTCCGCCGTCGACCGGCTGACCGAGGTGGCCTACGCCGGTGCGCTGTGGGCCGCGGGTGCGCCGGGCTGGCTGGCCGCCGCCTTCGGGGCGCTGTGCTGGCTACCGGACTACCTGCGGGCCCGCGCGGGGCAGGCCGGGGTGGCCGAGACCGGGGCCATCTCGGTCTGGGAGCGCCCGACCCGGGTGGTGATGGCCGGTTTCACCCTCGGTGGCGCCGGGGTGCTCGCCGCCCTCGGCGTCGGCGGCCCGGATGCCGCGGGCTGGGTGGTCACCTGCGGTGCGGCCGTCGGCTGCCTGCTCGGGGTGGTCGGCACCGCGCAGCTCGGTGTCCAGCTGCGGCGGGCGCTGGCCGACTGAGCGTTCCCGGCCGGCAGCCGGGGGTGCGGCGCCCGGTGGCACCGGCCTGCTCCTACGCTGGTGCCGCCCCGGTGCTCGTTCCGCCCGGGTTCTGTCGGGCACGAGCCCCTGTCTGCACGGGAGAGTTGCTCCGATGCCCGTCGTCGTGACCGGTTCCATCGCCACCGACCACCTGATGACTTTCCCCGGGAAGTTCACCGACCAGTTCGTCGAGGGCCAGATGGAGAACGTCTCGCTCTCCTTCCTCGTCGACGACCTCGTGCAGCACCGGGGCGGTGCGGGCGCGAACATGGCCTACGGCCTGGGGCTGCTCGGGATGGGGCCGGTGCTGGTCGGTGCCGTGGGCAGCGACTTCGACGACTACGAGGCCTGGCTGATCCGGCACGGGGTGGACACCGGCAGCGTGCGCTGGTCCGACCTCAAGCACACTGCCCGCTTCACCTGCACCACCGACGCCGCGAACAACCAGATCGCGTCCTTCTACTCCGGCGCCATGAGCGAGGCCTCGCTCATCGAGCTCGCCCCGGTGGAGAAACGCGTCGGCCCGCTGGACCTGGTCATCGTCGGCCCGAACGACCCCACCGCGATGGTGCAGCACACCCAGGAGTGCCGGGACCGCGGCTACCGGTTCCTGGCCGACCCCTCCCAGCAGCTGGCCTGGGCCGACGGGGAGATGATCCGCGGCCTCGTCGACGGCGCGGACCTGCTGTTCACCAACGAGTACGAGCACGCGCTGCTGCTGCAGAAGACCGGCTGGAACGCCGGCGAGGTGCTCTCCCGGGTCGGGACCTGGGTGACCACCCGGGCGGCCAAAGGCGTGCAGGTGGAGCGCGCCGGCGAGGAGACGATCGAGGTGATCGCCGTTCCGGAGACCAAGCCGGTGGAGCCCACCGGCGGCGGCGACGCCCTGCGCGCGGGGTTCGTCGCCGCCCGCCAGTGGGGGCTGGGCCTGGAGCGGGCCACCCAGGTCGGCTCGGCCGTGGCCACCGCCGCGATCGAGGTGATCGGCACCCAGGAGTACAGCCTGCCGGCCGGGCCGTTCCTGGAGCGCTTCGCCGCCGCGTTCGGCACCGACGCCGCCGACGAGGTGGCCCCGCACCTGCCGGCCTGAGGCCCGCCCGTCCCTGCTCAGTCCCCGCGGACCTGCTCGCCGATCGAGGGGTCCTCGGACCAGGTGCGGTAGGGGATCCGGCGGATCTCCTTGACCTCCCCGATGGTCGACCACTCGTTGCCGCCCAGCCGCGCCAGGGGCTGCAGGTGCTCGATCCGCGGCCGGCCGTCCCGCACCGCGTGCTCGTGGACGGCGATGTGCACCACCCGGCCGAAGACGACGGTGCTGTCGCCCAGCCGCAGCGTGGAGTGCAGCGTGCACTCCAGCGACACCGGCGACTGCGCCACTCGCGGCGCGGTGACCTTCTCGCTGGCCTCCAGCCGCACCCCGGTGTGCTCGGCCTCGCTCTGGTCCGGCGGGAAGTCCGTGCCGGTGGCGTTGACCTGCTCGAAGAGTGACTCGGGCGTCAGATTCACTGTGAAGTCGCCGGTCGCCTCCGCGTTGACCAGCGAGTCCTTGCGGCCCACCGAGGTGAACTGCACGATCGGCGGGTCCACGCAGGCCACCGTGTAGAAGGAGTGCGGCGCCAGGTTGTGCACGCCCTCGGCGGAGCGGGTGACGACCCAGGCGATCGGCCGGGGCACCACGACGGAGTTCAGCACGCGGTAGAAGGCACCGACGTCCATCTCGGCCGGGTCGAAGGAGACGCGCTGCGGGCTGCTCTGCTCGGTCACCGGCCCATCGTGGTCTACGCCCCTGCGCGCGGCGCGGCCAGGACGCGCCCGCGCCACTGCAGGTCCCCGCGCCGCCGGCCGCGCAGCGACCGGGCGACCAGGACGTCGAGCAGCAGCACCGAGACCGGGTGGGCGAGCGCGTCGGGCCACGCCCGGCCACCGGTCCCCGCCGCGGTCACCGCCCGACCGGCCACGCCCGCGGCGTAGCCGGCCAGTCCCGCCCGGGAGCCGGTGAGGGCGGCCAGCGGCGGGAGCAGCCACACCGCACTCAGCGCACCAGCCGCGGCGGCCGCGGCGGCGGGCCGGCCACCGACGGCCGACCACAGCGACTTGGCGTAGCCGTCCCGGACGCCCGGCCAGTCGTCGTACATCCGGCAGGAGGCCAGCGTGGAGCCGTCCACGACCACGCCGCGCCCACCGGCCGCCTTGACCGCGCGCAACAGGGCGATGTCCTCGATCACCTCGCCGCGCACGGCGGCGTGCCCGCCGGCCCGGGCGTAGGCAGCGGCGCGGACCACCAGGAACTGGCCGTTCGCGGCGGCCAGCGACGGGCGCGGGGAGCGCTCGGCCAGCCGCAGCGGCAGCAGCGTGGCCCACAGCCACTGCTGCAGCGGCTGGACCAGGCGCTCGGCTCCGCTGCCGGCCAGCTGCCGCGGCCACGGCGACACCAGGTCCAGGTCGTGCGCCCGCAGCAGCGCGACGGCCGAGGCGAGCGCGTCGGGCATCAGCCGGACGTCGGCGTCGAGGAAGACCAGCACATCGGCGTCCCCGGCCGCGGCCGCCCCCTGCGCACAGGCGTTCGGCTTGCCCAGCCAGCCCGGGCCGGGCGGGGTTCCGCGGAGGAGCTGCACCCGGGGATCGCCGACGGCGGCGACCCGCTCGGCGGTGCCGTCGGTCGAGCCGTCGTCGACCACCACGACCCACAGCTCCGGCACACCGCGCTGGTCGAGCACCGCGGCCAGGCAGTCGGCCACCTGGGTGGCCTCGTCCCGCACCGGCAGGACGACGGCCACCCGGCCGGTCACCGCCGGAGCCGGAACGACGGGACGGCGCAGCAGCCGGATGTTCACCGCGGCGTGCAGCGCCCCGGCGACCGACAGGCCCGCGCACACCCGGACCAGGACGCGCCCCCAGCACGCCCCCGGGAGCGGCGCTGACCGCCTCACCGGGCGCGGACCCGGCGGCGCGCGACGCGGGCGAGCGCGACCAGGACCGGCACCGACAGCAGCGCACCCCAGGCCGCCGACCCGGGCAGCCCGAGCCAGCCGGCGTGGGCCAGCGCCCCGCCCAGCGTCATCCAGCCCAGGACCAGCAGCGGCGGGCCGTCACCGGCCGCGGGTGCGGGGGATGCCGTCGGGGTGGCCGTCCGGGCGACGAGGGCGTCGACCAGGGCCATGAGCACCAGCCCGGCCAGCAGCCAGCCGCCGAGGTTGGTCAGCGGCACGGTGTCGATGCCGGGCAGGCCCGGGGTGGGGTGCGCCCACCGCCAGTAGCCGGCCTGCACCATCTGCGGGTCCAGCACGACGTCCCAGGCGGCGAAGACGTACGCGGCCACGAGCACCCGCGGCAGCGGCCGGCGGCGGGCCCGGATCCGGGCGGTCAGCCGGACGGCCAGCACCCAGCTCGGCCAGGCCATCATCAGCCAGGCCAGCGGGACCAGGAACGGGACGCCGAGGACCGTGGGGCCCAGCGCGTCGCTGTAGGAGTACTGGCCGTAGGGAAAGCCGGTGGACAGTCCCAGGGCCTCGGCGAGCACCGCGACCACGGGAACGGCGACGAGGACGCCCAGCCCGGTGCGCCATCCCCGGCTGACCGTGGCGGCGGCGATCGAGACGCCGGCGCCCAGCAGCACGATCGACCAGCTCACCGCGTTCCGCGCGGCCCCCTCGGTCAGCGGGTAGGCGATGGCGGTGAGGACGACGGCGACGGCGAGCACCAGCGGCACCCGGCGCAGCACCGGCGCCGGGTCGGGCAGCCGCGGCGCGGCGACCGCCCCGGTCACCGTCGTCCGCCGCGCACCTGCCGGAGGGCGCGCAGTGTCGCGGTGAGGGCGCTGCCGGCCCGCGCGCGGGCGCGGGCGGCCGGCTTCCGGTCGACCAGCACCAGGCGGGCAGCGGTGCGGCCGGAGTTGCCCGAGACCCCGCCACCGGGGTGGGTGGAGGCGCCCGTCAGGTAGAGCCCGGCCAGGCCCGGGACGCGGTGGCCGGAGAGGGCAGGAGTGGGCCGGAAGGCGAACATGCTGGCCAGGCCCATCTCCACGTGCATGACGTTGCCACGGGGCAGGGACAGTTCCCGCTCCAGCGCCAGCGGTGTCTGGACGTACAGCCGCTGTACCGAGTCGGCGAAACCGGGGGCGTACCGGTCGACGGCGGCGATGAGCCGGCGGGCCGCCGGCTCGGCGATCTCGTCCCAGTCGCTCCCGTCGGCCAGCGCGTACGGGTACCACTGCCCCCACACGGTGACCACGTGCTGCCCGGCCGGGGCCAGCGTCGGGTCGCTCGCGCTGAAGGACATCGCCAGCGGCACCGGCTCGCGGGGCAGCTCGCCGGCCAGCCAGTCGCCGTGCGCGCGGGCCAGCTGGGCCCGGTCGGTGCACAGCAGGTGCAGTCCCTGCAGCGCCTGGTCACCGGCCACGCCGGGATAGGCGGGCAGCGCGTCGGTCAGCGCCCGCACCACCAGGCCGAACCCGTTGCCCACCGGCGGGTCCGCGTCGGCCAGTGCGGGCGGGGCGTCGTCGCCGGCGAGCTCCCTGGTGGCCAGCACGTGGCAGGCGGCCACCACGACCGGGGCGGTGACCCGCCGTCCGGAGACGGTCTGCACGCCGGCGACGCGCCGCTCCCCGGGCGGTCCCTCGACCAGCAGCCGGGCCGCGCCGTCGCCCAGGGTCACCCGGCCACCGTCGGCGGTCATCCGCGCGGCCAGAGACTTGGTCAGGCCGACTGAGACGCCGACAGGGTGGCCG
>JAOPUQ010000226.1 GCA_025963425.1 Modestobacter sp.
TGATCACGAGCGCGCTCGGCCTGACGTCCCGCCGTGCCGAGGAGCTACGGGCCGCGGGCCTCGACCACGTGCAGATCAGCATCCAGGCCGACGAACCGGCGCTGTCCGACCGCATCGCGGGGACGCCGTCGTTCGAGCGCAAACTGGCGGCCGCCCGGCTGGTGAAGGAGCTGGGCTGGCCCCTGACCCTCAACGTGGTCCTCCATCGGCACAACATCGACCACATCGCCGGCCTCCTCGACCTGGCCGAGGAGCTCGGAACCGACCGGATCGAGCTCGCCCACACCCAGTACTACGGCTGGGCCCTGCACAACCGGGACGCGCTCCTGCCGAGCAGGGCCCAGCTCGAGCGCGCCGACGTGGTGGTGCGTGCGGCGCACGAACGCCTGCAGGGCCGGATGGAGGTCATCTACGTCCTCCCCGACTACTACGGCCGGTACCCCAAACCCTGCATGGGCGGCTGGGGCCGGCGGCAGCTCACCGTGGTGCCCAACGGTGACGTCCTGCCCTGCCCGACCGCACAGACCCTGCCGCTTCCGCGGGCCAGCGTGCGTGAGCACTCCCTGGCCTGGATCTGGGAGGAGTCACCGCTCTTCCAGCGTTTCCGCGGCACGGACTGGATGCCCCTTCCATGCCGGAGCTGCGAGCGCCGCGAGGTCGACTTCGGCGGCTGCCGCTGCCAGGCATTTGCGCTCACCGGCGACGCCGCGCGCACGGACCCGGTCTGCCACCTCTCTCCCGACCACGGGATCGTGGCCGAGGCGGTGCACGCCGCCAACGAGGCGCCGGGGCCGCGCGATGCGGTGATGACATCGCGATCGCGGCACGCTGCGCGGCGCAGCCGATGACCGGCCATCAGCGGGGGCCCGCCGCACACCCGCCCTGCCCGTTCCGCTGTGGCGCGGAGGGGCCTGGGGCATGACGTCGATCTTCATCTTCATCTCCGGGGCGACGCTGCTGGTGGTCAGCGCCGAGAAGCTGATCGCCCACCTCGTCGGGGCGGCGAGCGGTCTCCGGGTCCCGCTGTTCCTGCTCGCCGTCGTCTTCACCGGTGTGGAGTTCGACGACATCACGCTCGGCGTCGGGCTGAACCTCGAAGGGCTCAACGGGGTCGCGCTCGGCGTCGTGTTCGGCACGGCGCTGTCCTTCACCGGCGTCGTTCTCGCCCTCGCCGTGATCCTCGAGCCGAGCACGGTCGACATCCCGCCCGACTACGTCGTCGTGTTCGCCGTCGCACCGCTCGTGATGGTCGGGTTCACACTCTCCGGGCCGCTCACCGTCACTGACGGCCTGGTGCTCCTGGGCCTGTTCGTCCTGTTCATCGCCTACGTCGCCGCCCGTGAGCTGCGCAGGAACGTCGCGGTCTTCCGCGACGCGGAGGTGTACGAAGCCGCCGTCGTCGGAGGACCGGGAGGTGGCGCGCAACCCGGTCGCGGCGCGGAGACGTACGTGCGGCAGGACGAGTCGGACAGGCGAGGAACACGGGCCGACGACGAGCCCTTCGCCGAGGCACGCGAGCTGCCCGGCTGGGCCCACCTGGGACTGGCGGTGCTCGCCCTCGCCGGCCTCATCATCGGCGCGGCGACGACGAGCACCGGAACCCGAGGGATCCTGGACACCTACGGACTCGAGGGCACGGTGTTCGGCGCGACCATCGTCACCGCCGTACTGACCCTCGAGGACGTCGTCGTGACGGTGGAGTCCTTCCGGAAGGGCGTGCCCGAGGTGGGGGTCGGGAACGTCATCGGCAGCGTCGTCTTCTCGGTCACCGGGAAGCTGGGCATCACCCTCCTGGCCGGGGACATCGTCGTCGGCCCCGACGTGCTCACCTGGCACCTGCCCGCGCTCATCGCCCTCACCGCCCTCGCGGCGTACTTCCTCTCCACCGGCCGGCTGAAGCGGTGGCACGGCGGCATCCTGCTGGCTCTCTACGCCGGGTACTGGTTGATCAGCCTCGTCGCGTTCGGCGGGGCTCCGGTCGAACTGGACTGAACGCGGATCTCAGGTCCCGCAGCGTCTCGCCTCCCGCCGAATTCGGATCCCCTGGTCGGACGCGGGCTCGGGGCATGCCAGGAGGGGTGGCACATGGGACGGGGGCCGCTGCCGGGACGAGGAAGCACCCACGTCGTCGACCGTGGGGGCTCCTCCAGGAGAGTCCGAACGGGCACGTGGATTCTGCGAGGTGGAAGCCGTCCCACCAGCGGTGTCCCGGCGGGGGAGTGGCGTGGTGCACGGCGTCGTGGACATGGTCGGGACGTAGCGCGGGGCCCGGACAGCTGCCGTGTCGTCCGGTGGCCTGACCGCCGACGATCAGCGGAGGGCGGCAGCGACCTTCTCCGCGGCTCCGGCGACGGCCCGGCCGATCCGCTCCACGTCCGCGCCTTCGTCGACGAAGACCACGGCCAGCGCGGCGCGGGCTCCGCCATCCGGGCCGAGCACCGGAGCGGCGATCGACCGGAGGCCGGGTATCACCTCGCCGTGAGAGCTGGCCCAGCCCATCCGCCGCGCTTCTCGCAGCACCTCCCGGTCGCCGGGTGACGCCGGCTCGGGCATGAGCAACGCGAGACCAGGCGCGCCGCGGCCGACGGGATGGCGCGTACCGGGCCGGTAGACGACGTGCGCGGCGGTGTCGTGCGGCTCCACGCTCGCCACGGTCACCGCCTCGTCACCTGCACGGACGACGAGGAAGGCCGTCATGCCCAACTCGGAGACCAGCGCAGTCAGGCGGGGGAGTGCAGCAGTCTGGAGGTCGGTTCTCACTCCGCGCGCCAGGCCGGCCATGCCCAGGCCGAGCCAGTAGTGCCCGACGGCATCCCGCTCGACGAGTTGGTGGTCCTCCAGAGTGCGCAGCAGGCGGTAGGTGATCGACCGATGCAGCCCCAGCGCCTGGCCGATCTCCATGATCGGCTGGGGCGTGCCCACGGCGGCGAGGTGCTCCAGGATCCGGATGCCGCGGTCCAGCGTCTGTGACTGGGGCGCACCACCGCCGTCGTCGGTCACCATCGCCGTCCCTCCCCGTGATCGGTCCTGCTCCAGCCTACGGTCGCCTCCGACAGCGGCCGGGAATCGGACGCCGGTGCACGACATGGCGCCACGGGGTAGCGGAGGCCGGCCGCGCAGCCGGGACTCCGCTCATCGCGCCGGCTCGATACGCCCGGTCACCTCACCGAAGGCCATCCGCGTGCCGTCGGCGCCGGGGGCCGTGGCGGTGATGGTGACGACGTCCCCGTCGTCCAGGAAGGTGCGGGTCGTCCCGTCGGCCAGTGTCAGCGGCTCCTTGCCTCCCCAGGACAGCTCGATGAACGAGCCGCGCTGGTCCTCGCCCGGGCCGGAGACAGTGCCCGAGGCGTACAGGTCCCCGGTGCGCAGCGATGCGCCGTTCACGGTCATGTGGGCCAGCTGCTGCGCAGGGGTCCAGTACATGTCCGCGAAGGGCGGGCAGCTGATCAGCTCGCCGTTGAGCCGGATCTCCATGCGGATGTCCAGCCCCCAGGGCTGGTCGCTGTCGTCGAGGTACGGGAGCAGGGCGACGTCCCGCGGCGGCGGGGTCACCCGGGCGGCCTCGAGTGCAGCGAGCGGCACGACCCAGGGGGCGACCGAGGTGAGAAAGGACTTGCCCAGGAATGGGCCGAGCGGCACGTACTCCCAGGACTGCAGGTCGCGGGCGGACCAGTCGTTGACCAGGCAGACGCCGAACACGTGCTCGGTGAACCGCCCCACGGGTACCGCGGTGCCCAGGTCGGAGCCGACGCCGACGACGAAGCCGACCTCGGCCTCGATGTCCAGGCGCTGAGAGGGCCCGAAGGTGGGGGCGTCATCGGTGGGGGCCTTGCGCTGACCGCAGGGGCGGACGACGGACGTGCCGGAGACCTGCACGGTGCCGGCTCGGCCGTGGTAGCCGATGGGCAGGTGCTTCCAGTTGGGGGTGAGCGCCGCCGAGTCGGGGCGGAACATCCTGCCCAGGTTCTCGGCGTGGTGCTGGGAGCTGTAGAAGTCGACGTAGTCGGCGACCTCGATCGGCAGGTGCATCGTGACCTGGCCCCGGGGCACCAGGTGGGGCTCGATGGCGCCGCGGTGGACGGGGTCCGTGAACCAGTCGGTGAGCTGGGCGCGCAATGCGGTCCACGACCGTGGGCCTCGTGCCATGAAGGCGTTGAGGGTGCCGGTGGCGTGCACGTCGTCTCCGGTGGCGGCGGCGAGGTCCAGCACGCGGTCGCCGATGGCGACGCCGGTGCGCGGACCCGTGCCAGGGGTGGAGTAGACGCCGTAGGGCAGGTTGGCCAGGCCGAACCCGGTGTCGGCGGGCAGGTCGAGCCAGGTCTGAGCTCGAGTGGGCGAGGAGGTCACGCGGGGACCCGTTCCTGGGCAGGCAGCAGGCCGAGCTCGACGAGGTCGCCGATCGGCTCGAGCCCGCTGCAGGTGCCGACGGAGGTGAACGCGGCCCGGGCACGGGTGAGCTCCGGCCCGAGCTGATGGAGCCGGACCGCGGGCACGACAAATGGACCCACCGGTCCGCCCAGCCGGGTGCGGAGCTGCCGGAGGGTGGGGACGGCTGCGGGCATCGGGGCGTCGCCGGGTGGGCAGAGCGCGGCGTCGTCGAAGAGCCCGTCGAACAGCCCGACGACGCGCCCGGTCATGCCGAGGGTCCGCGGCCGGACCAGGACCAGGCGTAACGCCCGTCATCGGTCGCAGTGCCGGCCTCGCCCAGCCCGAGAGGCCGGAAGGTGTCGACCATGACGGCGAGCTCGTCGAAGTACTCCGCACCGAGGGACCGCTCCACGGCGCCGGGCTGGGGACCGTGGGAGTGGCCGCCGGGGTGCAGGCTGATCGAGCCCTTGGCGATGCCCGAGCCCTTGCGGGCCTCGTAGTCGCCGTCGACGTAGAACATGACCTCGTCGGAGTCGACGTTGGAGTGGTAGTAGGGCACCGGGACGGCGAGGGGGTGGTAGTCGATCTTCCGGGGCACGAAGTTGCAGATCACGAAGTTCTGGCCCTCGAACACCTGGTGGACCGGCGGGGGCTGGTGGACCCGGCCGGTGATCGGCTCGAAGTCGGCGACGTTGAAGACGTAGGGGTACAGGCAGCCGTCCCAGCCGACGACGTCGAAGGGGTGCTCGGGCAGCACGTGGATCGTGCCGGTGAGTCCACCGGGGCCCTCGCCGCGGTGCTTGACGTAGACCTCGACGTCGCTGCCCTCGGCCACGAGCGGCTCGGCCGGGCCGCGGAGGTCCCGCTCGCAGAAGGGGGCGTGCTCCAGGTACTGCCCGTACGTGGACAGGTACCGCTTGGGGGGCCCGATGTGGGAGCTGGCCTCGATGGCGTAGATGCGCAGCGGCTCGCCACCGGTGGGCGCCCACCGGTGAGTGGTGGCCCGCGGCAGGATCACGTAGTCGCCCTGACTCACCTCGAGTGAGCCGAACACCGTCTCCACGGTCGCAGATCCCCGCTCGACGTAGACGCACTCGTCGCCGGTGGCGTTGCGGTAGTACGGGCTGGTGAGGGACGAGACGGCGTAGGAGATCCGGACGTCCGCGTTGCCCAGCACCAGCCGGCGGCCGGTCACCGGGTCGGTGGCCTTGTGCTCCTGACCGGGAAACAGGTCATGCAGCTTCAGGTGCCGGGGCACCAGCGGGGTGTTGGCGGTCAGCGACTGGTCGGGCAGCTCCCAGGGCCGGGCGTCGACCAGCGCCGACGGGATGCCGCTGTGGTACAGCAGCGAGGAGTCCGAGGAGAAGCCCTCCTCGCCCATGAGCTCCTCGGAGTAGAGACCGCCGTCAGGACGGCGGTGCTGGGTGTGCCGCTTGGGCGGGACGCTGCCCACCTGTCGGTAGAACGCCATCGGGTGCCTCCTGGTGTCGGACGGGGTGCGGTCGGTCAGGCGGGGACGGGCGCGGGGGCCGACGCGGACAGCAGCCGGGCCACCGCTGGGGCGACGTCGGCGGAGCGGGTGAGCACGGCCGCGACGTGGGCGTCGGGGCGCAGCACCCAGATCTCGTCGGGGCGGGCGCCCAACGCCTCGCGCAGCGTCGTCCCTTCGTCGAGGTCCCGGATCCGGTACACGGCGATCGGGAGGCCACCGGTGAGCTGCTCGGGCAGTGCGGGGAGCGCGGCGTCGTCCCCGACGAGGACCGTCACGCCCTCGCGGGCCAGCTGGCGGAGCCGGACGACGTCCGCCCGGCCGGGGACGGTGATCGGGGCGTCCGGCGCCAGCACACCGGGCGCGGGGACCGGGACGTCCCCGCGCGCCGGACGGCCGGGGAAGGGCCGCCGTTCGTCGGGGGTGGTGAGCGGGGAGTCGACGTACCAGAAGGGCTCCGCGAGCCGGCCGGAGTCGACCTCCGCCCGGGCGGTCGGATCGGTCGTGGCCCGCTCGAGCACCTCCAGGCGGTGCTGCGCCTCCGCGGGGCTGCCCGGCACCAGGAAGCGCATGGTCGCGCCGGTGACGTCGAGGTTCTCGGCCGCCGCCGCGTGCCGCTCGTCGTGGTAGCTGTCCAGCAGGGACTCCGGGGCCCAGCCGCGCAGCACGAAGGCGAGCTTCCAGGCAGCGTTCTCCGCGTCGAGGACACCGGAGTTCAGGCCACGGGCACCGAACGGTGAGACCAGGTGGGCGGCGTCTCCGGCGACGAGCACCCGGCCCACGCGCATCCGGTCCACGGCCCGGGTATGGAACCGGTAGACGGACTTCCAGACGATCTCGTAGGGCCGGTCGCCGATGACCTGGCGGATCCGGGCGTCCAGTCCACCCGAGGCCTCCTCCGCGGCGAGGTCGAAGTCCGGTGGCACCTGCCAGTCGATCCGGAAGGTCGAGTCGGGGCACGGGTGGATCAGCACCTGTCGGCCGGGGTTCCACTCCGGGTCGAAGTAGAAGCGCCGCTCGGTCTCCCAGCCGGGCAGGTCGGTGCGGATGTCACAGATGAGGAACTGGTCCCCGAAGGTCTGCCCGTCGAAGGTGAGCCCCAGGGCGGAGCGGATCACGTCGGCTCGCGGGCCGGCACAGGCGACCGCGTAGCTGCCGGCGACGGTCACCTCCCCGGCTCCGGTGGCGGATCGGACGGTCACGGCACCGGTCCCGTCGTCGGCGGCGTGCTGGTCGATGCCGACGACCTGATGACCCCAGCGCACGTCGATCAGCGGCTGGGCGGCGATCGCCTCGTCGAGCAGCTCCTCGGTGAGGCACTGCGAGACGTTGACGAAGGGCGGGAACAGCGACTGCCCGCGGTCGGCGAACTCGAAGCTGAAGAGTTCGTGGTCGCGGTGGAAGGTCCGTGCGGTGGTCCAGGTGACGCCGCGGCGGGCGACCTCGGCCCCGACCCCGACGGAGTCCCAGACGTCGAGGACGTCACGTTGCTGGCAGATGGCCTTGCTGCCCACCATGTCGCGCTCGGGCCGGCCGTCGAGGACGACGACGGGCAGGCCCCAGCGGGCCAGCAGCAGTGCCGTGGTCTGGCCGACCGGACCGCACCCGATGACGACGACCGGCACCGCGGGGGAGGTCTCGGACACGGTCATCGCCGGATCAGCCCTGCAGCTCGTCCCAGACCTGGCGGTCCCGCTCGGCGGTCCAGATCACCGGGCGCTCGATGCCGTCCATCTCGTCCCAGATGCGCTGGACGTCGAAGGGGAGGCAGTGCTCGAAGATCGGCCAGTTGCCGAACTGGGGAGCGAGCGCCTCGTGGGTGGCCTGGAAGGCGTCCTTCAGTGAGCCGCCGGAGCGGTGGGCGGCGCCCACGGTCCGCTGCATGGTGAGCAGGAAGTCGCGGGTCTGCTCGACCGCGGCGTCGACCTCCGCACGGCCGCGGGCGATGGCGCCCCGGCCGCCGATGAGCTGCTGGGCGCCGAGGGCCTTGATCCGGTCCAGGGTGCCTGCGGCCCAGTCGAAGTGGAACGCGTCGCCGGTGTACAGGGCGGCCTGGGACTCGACGAGATCGCCGGCGAAGAGGATCTCCTGCTTGGGCAGCCAGGCGACGATGTCGCCCTCGGTGTGCCCGCGGCCGAGGAACTCCAGCACGAGCTCGCCGCGGTCACCACCCAGCTCGATGGTCAGCTTGTCCCGGAAGGTCATCGTCGGCCAGGTCAGGCCGGGGATGGACTCGGGCTCTTCGAACAGCCGCGGCATGCGGCCGAACTCGCTCTCCCAGTCCTGCTGACCGCGCTCCTCGATCAGGTGCCTGGTCTGCTCGGAGCTGACGATCACCTCGGCGTCGAAGGCGCTGGCGCCCAGCACCCGGACGGCGTGGTAGTGGCTGAGTACCAGGTAGCGGACCGGCTTGTCGGTGTGCTGCCGCAGCCTGGCGAGCCAGCGGCGGGCAGCGACCGGGGTTGCCAGCGCCTCGAAGCACACGAGGAAGTCCTCACCCTCGATCGCGCCGAGGTTGGGGTCGCCCTCGGCGGTGAGCGCGTACACGCCGTCGGCGAGGACCTCGAGGGTCTGTTCCTTGACGCCGAGGTCGGCGGAGGAGGCGAAGGGCTTGGCTCCCATGAGGTGATCTCCAGATCAACCGTGTCCGATAAACGAATGTAATGTTCTCTTTCCGACTCGAGATTACGTCGGTGTGGTGGCCGACACAAGGGGCCGAACGGCTCCTCGGCATGGT
>JAOPUQ010000497.1 GCA_025963425.1 Modestobacter sp.
AGCTGACCGCCCGGCTGGACGCCGTCGCCGCAGAGCTGACCGGCGTGCTCGAGGAGCTGCGCGAGCTCGCTCGCGGCCTGCACCCCTCGGCCCTGGCCGAGGGCGGCCTGCGCCCGGCGCTGAAGGCACTGGCCCGCCGCTCCGCCGTCCCGGTCCGCCTCGACGTCCGCCTCGACGCGCGGCTGCCCGAACCGATCGAGCTCGCCGCCTACTACACCGTCGCTGAAACGCTGACCAACACCGCCCGGCACGCCTCCGCCACCGTCGTCGACGTCGAGGTGGAGGCCGGCGGTGGTGTGCTGCATGTCCGCGTCCGCGACGACGGCCGCGGCGGGGCCGACCTCAGCGGCGGCTCCGGCCTCGTCGGACTCACCGACCGGGTCGAGGCGCTCGGCGGCCGGCTCTCGCTGCACAGCCCGGCCGGCGCGGGCACCACGGTGCAGATCGCCGTGCCCCTCTCGGCCCTCGGCAGGCCGGGGTCATCCGCCGGAGGATCCAGCCCCTGATCGACCACGATGCGCCAGCAACCGACCGGGCGGAGTCAGCCGGGTCGACCATCGTGCCCCCGCCCCCGGGGGGCTGGCCGGTAGTTCGGATTTGCCGGTGGCCGGGACGACGCGGGGGGCCGCCGCGACGAGACTTCTCCTGAAGCCGGCCGAAGCCGTCCTTGGACGACGCCGGCCGGTGACGCCTCATGACCCGATCCCGCGAGGGGGCAGTGTGGTCCTGTCGAAGTCGGCAACGAGCCCCCAGGGCAGCAGCGCGGCGGAGTTCCCCGCGCCTCGGCGCCCGGTGCTGTCCCGCCCGTTGGCGTTCTGGCTCGTGGCCGTGGCGTTCGCGGTGACCATGTTCGGGACCACACTGCCCACTCCGCTGTACGTGCTCTACCAGGAGGAACTGGGCTTCGCGGAGCCGGTGCTCACGGCGATCTTCGCGGTCTACGCCGCGGGGGTGCTGGCGGCGCTGCTGCTGTTCGGCCGCGCCTCGGACCAGCTGGGGCGCCGGCGGATGCTGCTCATCGGATTGGCGTGCGCGGCGCTGTCGGCGGTGGCGTTCCTGCTCGACCGGGGGCTGGCGCTGTTGATCGTCGGCCGGGTGCTGTCGGGCCTGTCGGCGGGGATCTTCACCGGCACGGCGACCGCGGCACTGGTGGACCTGGCCGGCGCGGATCGGGGACGGCGCGCCACGCTGGTGGCCACCGCCTCCAACACGGGCGGGCTCGCTCTGGGGCCGCTCGTGGCCGGGGTCCTCGCCCAGCTCGCGCCCCTGCCGCTGCGCCTGCCGTTCTGGGTGGGCCTGGGACTGATCCTGCTGGCGATCCCCGCGGTGTGGGCGATGCCGGAAACCGTGGACGTTCCTGAGCACCCGCGCCTGCGGATCAGCCGACCCGACCTGCCGCCGCAGGTGCGACCGGTGTTCATCCGGGCCGCCACCGCGGGAGCTGCCGGCTTCGCCGTGCTCGGCCTGTTCACCGCCGTGGCGCCGTCGTTCCTGCTGGAGCTCCTGCACGATCCCGGTCACGCGCTCTCGGGCGCGGTCGTGTTCACGGTGTTCGCCGCCTCGACCCTCGGACAGGTGGCCCTTGCCCGGCGGCTCGGACGCGGGGCGCTGGCGGCTGGGTGCGTGGCGTTGATCTTCGGGATGGGGCTGCTCGCCGCAGGCCTGGCCGCGACGTCGCTGGCGTTGGTGATCGCCTCGGCGATCATCGCCGGGCTCGGGCAGGGTCTCTGCATGCGTGCCGGCCTCGAGGCCGTCAACACCCAAGCGCCCGCCCAGCGCCGCGCCGGCGTTGCGTCGACCTTCTTCATCGTCATGTACGTCGCCATCTCCCTGCCCGTGATCGGCGTGGGCATCGCCGCCACTCGCCTGGGCCTGCAGACCGCCGGGATCGCGTTCAGCATCGGCGTTGCCGCGATCGCCGCCATCGCGCTGGCCACGCTGATTCCCGCGCGCACCGGGACGACGCACGCCGGCGCACCGGTGACGGCGTGACGGCCGACAGCCACCGGGGCAGCGGAGACGCATGGCGGGATCTCGCGGCCGAGCTGCACCAGCACCTCCGCGAGCGCGATCCCGACGCCCGCGTCCAGACCACCGTCGGTCCGAGTGGGCTGCTGCAACTCGACGTGCGGACGAACCGCGCCCAGCGCGCCGCTGCCCAGGCGCTTGCCCGCCACTACGAACAACGGGCACGCAGCATGTGCGAGCGCTGTGGATGCCGTGTCGGTGCCGCCGGGGCGGGTCCCGTGGTCACCATCCTCTGCGATCATTGCCAGACCGAAGCTGAGACAGCCTCGAGTGGAGCAGCACCGTGATGTCCGACCTCTCTCCCGGTGACGGCTACATGGCGCTCGGCAGCTCCTTCGTGGCCAGCGTCCACCACCACCACCGCCAGCAGGCGTTCGCGGAGTTGCTTGCGTATCCGGCTGCCGCAGAACCCCTGGGAGGGGCGACGGCCTGCCCCGGCCACGTGGACACCGGCAGGCAGATTCACCGAGCCGGCCGGCTCATTCCGGCTGGCGGGTAGAGCGCGACGCCAGCCGGCCTGAAGCAGAGATGGCTGCTGGCCGCGACGAAATCGCTCCCGTCCTTCGCGATCCTCGGTACAGCACGGGCCGACACGCCAGAGACCGGGGATGAGCGAGATGCGATCGCAGGTCACGCGCCTGGGGGCAATCGCGGTAGAACGTGATGAGTCGAATCGGACGCGACCGAGGAATCCCATCAGCCTGCCGAGCACAGGGCACCCGCGGCAGCGCACTGCCGGCATGACGATCGCGGCCAGCAGCCGGCGCGGGGACGGCGTCGACGGGACCCGTGAACGGGATCCGTTCGCCACCGGCTCCTGGGGATGCGTCAATCGAGGCGCCGTTGACGACACCGCGCCCGATCGGATCGTCGCGGGTCGCTACCGCCTCAGCACGCTGCTCGGAACCGGCGGCATGGGTGCGGTGTGGCTCGCCGAGGACGCCGTCCTACGGCGGGCCGTCGCGCTGAAGAAGCTCAGCTACCAGGAGCGGGAAGACCGGCCCAGCGCGTTGCAGGAGGCACGGGCCGCCGCCCACGTCACGCATCCCGGCGTCGTCCGGGTGCATGACGTCGTCCTCGGGGTGGACGAGGACTGGATCGTGATGGAGGCGCTCCCAGGCGAGCCCTTGTCGACGACGATCCGCGAGCGAGGGCGGTTGCCGGTCGAAGAGGTGACGCAGGTTGCGTTGCAGCTGTTGTCCGCGCTGCAAGCAATCCATGATGCCGATCTGGTCCACCGCGACATCAAACCCAGCAATGTTCAGGTGTGCGGTGACGGTCGAGTCGTGATCACCGACTTCGGACTGAGCTCGCCGCGAGGTGTGTGGGGTGGACTACGCGACGGCAATGTGGCAGGGAGCCTTTCCTACATGGCCCCCGAGACGCTGATCGGCGGGATCTTCGGGCCCCCGTCGGACCTGTACGCGCTCGGTGTGACCCTGTACACGGCGGTCGAAGGTCATCCCCCGTTCGATACCGGGGAACCGTTGTCGCTGGTGGATTCGGTCCTGTCGGCTCAGCCGGAGCCGGCCCGGCACGCCGGGCCCCTGGGTCCGGTTCTTGACGGCCTCCTCGAAAAGGATCCTGATCGGCGGATGGACGCTGCTCACGCACGTGAACGCCTAGAAGCAACGGCGCTCGTCACGACGGCGTAGCCGTACCGATCTGGGCCTCGACGCGGGCGGCCATCGCAGTGCCCGCGTCACCGCAGATGCGAATGCATGTGACTTCTGTGTGTTCCGGTCGCGTTCATTGCGCCCAGCGCGGGCATCTGGTTTGCCCAAGGGCGGCGCCGACCAGAGGCGAGGGCCCTGCACTGTGCCGCCGGTGATGCCGGATACGTGGTCCTGGTCCCGGATTCGCCGGCGGGCATCGGGCTGGGGCTCTCCGACGGTCACCGGCTGCAGCTGGGCGGCGTCAACCGCTCCCTCCTGAGGCTGCTGGAGCAGGGCGCTACGGAGGAGAGGCCGCGCCCCTCCCGTGTCGAGCGCCTCAGCGCAGGCCGCCTCGCCCACGTGCGCCGCCCGATCGCCGCATCCTGGCACCGCTCCCAGGCAGCCGGCCTGGACCCTCCCGTGCCGGTCGAGCACGAACTTCTTCGGCTTGCCCATCGAGGACGCCGCCACCGGTAGCGGACGAGCTCTACCATGCTGTGGTCGGCGACGACCTCCCGACCGCGCTGCCTGCACCTCGCCCGTGCCGAGCACGGCACCTCTCGTCCTGGGCGCTGGCCGTCGCAGCCGGCCGGCCCAGCTGCCGGCCGGCACGGATCCCGGCGGGACCGCCACCCGCCTGCCGGGGGGAGGGCGACCCGACGTGCAGACCGTCACCCGCGAGCCCGCCGCGGCCCCGCGACGGTTGCCCGCCCGGCGCGCGAGGCTCCCTGTGCGGCGCCGGCTCGCCGGGGCGCTGACCGGGCTGGTCGTCCTGCCGCTGCTGACCCTTCTCATGCACACAGTTCTTCGCGGCATCCTGAACCTGTCCAGCCAGATGCTGCTCTACCTCGTCGCCGTCGTGGTCGTAGGGCTGATCGGTGGGCTGCTCCCGGCGCTGACCGCCGCGGTCGCGGCCGCGACGCTGGTGGCCTACTACTTCATGGCGCCCATCGACGCCTTCGCCATCGCAGACCCCAACAACGTGGTGGCCCTGGTCTCGTTCCTCGGCGCGGCTGCGGTCAGCTCGGTCATCGGCCTGGCCGCCCGCCGCACACAGGAGGCCGAGACGCTCGCGACCGCGATCGCCGAGAGCCGCGAGGAGCTTCGCGTGCTCGTGGCGGAGCAGGCCTCGTTGCGCCGCGTTGCCACGCTGGTCGCCCGCGGAGTGCCGCCGGCCGACATCTTCCCCGCCGTCGCGCAGGAGGTCGGAAGTCTCTTCGGAGCCGACGCCACGCCCATCGCCCGCCTCGACCCCGACGGCGTGGCGACCGTCGTCGCCGTCGTCGGCGAGCCGCCCGCGATGCTGGCCGCGGGGAGCCGCTGGAAGCCCGAGCCGCCCCTGGCCATAGCGATGGTTCTGCGCACCGGCCGCTCGGCGCGCACCGACGACTACCACGACGGTTGTGGCCCGGCCGACAACGCCGACTGTCGGCTGGGCATCCGATCGGCGGTCGCGGCACCGATCGTCGTCGAGGGGCGGCTGTGGGGAACGATCGGCATCCTGGGACGGCACGAGCGTTTCCCGGCCGACACCGAACAGCGCATGGTCGGCTTCACCGAACTCATCGGCACCGCGGTCGCGAACGCCGACAGCCGCGCCCAGCTCACCGCATCCCGGGCCAGGATCGTCGCCGCCGCCGACGACGCCCGGCGTCGCATCGAGCGCGACCTGCACGACGGAACCCAGCAGCGGCTCGTCTCGCTCTGCCTGCAGCTGCGCCTGGCCCAGTCCGCCGTGCCCGCGGAGTCATCCGAGCTGCAGAGGCAGATCGGCCGGGTCGCGGAGGAGCTCACCGGAGCAATGGAGGAGCTGCGCGAGATCGCGCGCGGCATCCACCCGGCGATCCTGTCCGAGGGCGGGCTGGGCCCCGCCCTGCGCACCCTCGCACGCCGCGCCGCGATCCCGGTGGAACTCGATATCCGCACCGACGATCGGGCCGCGGAACCGATCGAGGTAGCGGCCTACTACGTCGTGTCCGAGGCGCTGACCAACACGACCAAGCACGCCCACGCCTCATACGCGCACGTCTCGGTCGAGAAGCGCGGCAGCCGGCTGCACCTGTCGATCCGCGACGACGGCGAGGGCGGCGCCGATCCCGCGAGAGGCTCGGGCCTGGTCGGCCTGCGTGACCGGGTGCACGCCCTCGACGGGTCCATCGAGGTCAACAGCCGCCGCGGGGAAGGGACGGCGATCGTCGCCGAGCTTCCGCTGCGGCCCAACTGACCGGGCGTGACCCCACTGGCTGTCGCTCCGTCGCTCCTGTTCGTCGTCGGATCTACCGTGCAGCGGCCTGAGCTGCAGGTCGTGGGCGCCACGAATGGCCCGTGGGTGCCTGGGTGCACTCCGGGCCAGTCCGGTCCTCCCGCCCGAAACTCCGGTTAGCGGGAATGCCACCGGCAGACAGCTCTGCGACGCTGAACTCATGACCGTGCGCTGCCTCATCGTCGATGACAGCCGGCGCTTCGTGGACGCCGCCCGTGGCCTGTTGGAGCGCCAGGGCATCACGGTGGTCGGCGTGGCGTCGACCGGCGCCGAGGCACTGGAGCAGGCTGCGGAGCTGCGACCGGACGTCACACTGGTGGACATCAACCTCGGTGGCGAGAGTGGCTTCGATGTCGCCGGACAACTCTCTCGACGGGGCGACGTGGCGCCGTCGAGCATGATCCTCATCTCGGCCCAGACCGAACCGGACTACGCCGATCTCATCGCAGCTAGCCCGGCGGCCGGGTTCCTGTCCAAGGCCGCCCTGTCGGCTTTCGCCATCCTTGACCTGCTCGGACCGCTCGACGGCGACTCCCTCGATCCGCGGAGCGCACCGCGAGGAAGGTGAGCATCGGCGAGGCCTTGTCCGGCCTCACCCGACCTGGCCGGTGCGACCACATCGGTCGATGGAATCCGTGCCTCGTCAGGGCGGCACGGCCGCCGGTAGCAGGTATGCCAAGACTCCGGCCGGCCAGGAGCACCGAGTCGCGCCGGCGGTGACGACAGGCAAGGCGTTCACGGCAAGGCTCGACGAGGTCGCGGATCTGTCGCTGGAGGTCCGATGAGCGTCATGCCGAAGTGCTGGAGACCGGGAGCTCGAGGTCGGCCGGCGGCCGGGCCGCCCTCGCCCGGCCCCGGTCCAGGTCCAGGTCCAGGTCCAGGGGAGTAGTGCTGGCGGTGCTGGCAACAGCCCAGCTGGTCATCGCGCTCGACTACTCGATCGTCAACACGCCCCCCGAGGTCCCACCACGCTGCGGCCGGCACTCCCGTTCGTGTCGCCCGCCGCAGTCACACGATGACGATCGTTTCCAGGAAGAACGAGAAGCCCTCGATGGCGAACCCGAGACCGAACACCGAGCCGAACGTTCCCGTGAACCGCGGCCACAGCAGGCCCATCTCGCAGCTGAGGATCGTGCCGGTCACCAACCACACTGCGAACAGCGCCACCAGGACCCGGCTCCACCGTTGCGCCACGGCTCGGTAGACGACGTCACCTGTGCGGAGGTAGCGCCACTCGAGGAGCAGGATCATCGCCGTCGACCTCACCCTCCGCCGGGATCTGGATGCCCTGAGCGCTGGGTGCTCCATCGGCGTTGGTGAAGGCACCGCGGAGTGGGACCGACGCACCGGCCTCGACGATTCCACCGGATTCGATGAAGACGACGGCGAGCGCCATGTCCCCCACACCCCCGTGGACGGCGGTGACGTCCGGCACCCCTGGGGTGGTCGCGGCGTCCTGGCCCGCATCGCAGGCCGACAGAACGAGGAGGATTGCCAGGCCCACCCCGCCCACGCCGAGGAGCGACCGGCGTCGCCGGCCGGCGCGCGGCCCGCCCGACCGTCCCACCGGGGCGGCGGTGAATCTGTCCATACCTGACCTCCTGCGACAGGTGCCGGCGAGACGCGCGGTGCTTCGATAGGGAGCGCATCGAGCATGACGGCGGCGTTGCCTCCCGTCGTCCGGGCCGGCACCCATCAGGGCCGTGCGCGTGGCCACCTCGTGCCCGACGGCGTATCGGGGGGCGTCGGCCGCGAAGGGTCAGGTTGCGGACGCCGTCGAGTTCGGCGATCGCCCGGTCGGCCATGTCGGCGGGGACGGTTTGCGGTGCCAGGCCTCGGCGGAATCGACGCCGACGGCTCGGAACACCGAGTGCAGCAGCGGGACGCGCGCCCCTTCGAGAGGATCAGGTGAGCATGAGCCGGCACGCCCGGGTGGTCCCAGGCCGCGCACGCGCCGCGTCGTCACGGGAGCTCCTGGTCCAGGGCCACGTTGAGCTCGAGCACCTTCACGTACGGCGCGCCGATGAAGCCGAGATCACGCCCGACCGTCGCCTCGTCGACGAGGCGGCCGACCCGGTCGGCCGGTACGCCGCGCTCGCGGGCCACACGGTCGACCTGGATGGCGGCGTACGCCGGGGAGATGTCCGGGTCCAGGCCCGAGGCGGAGGCCGTCACGGCGTCCGCGGGCACGTCGGCCGCCGGCACGCCGTTGAACGCCGCGATCTCGGCCCGGCGCTGCGCGATCAGGTCGGCGAGCGCGGGTGAGTTCGGGCCGAGGTTGGAGCCCCCGGACGCGGCCCCGTCGTAGTCGGACGCCGAGGGCCGGGACTGGAAGTACTGCGGCAGCGGGTTCCCTGCGGCATAGACGAAGCCCTGGCCGATGAGCGACGAGCCGAGAACCGTCCGGCCGGCGTGCACGAGCGAGCCGTCGGCCCGGTCCGGGGCGATGACCTGGCCGATCCCGGTGACGAGGAGGGGATAGAGCAGGCCCAGCGTCACGGTGGCGACGAGCATGGCGCGCAGCCCGGCCCACAGCTGACGGCCGGTCAGGGACACAGGAGAGGACATCACGCGATCCCGGGGAGAAGGCTGACGAGCAGGTCGATGAGCTTGATCCCGACGAACGGCAGGATCACGCCGCCGGCGCCGTAGACGAGGAGGTTGCGCCGCAACATCGCGGAGGCCGACGCCGGTGTGTAGCGGACGCCGCGGAGCGCCAGCGGCACCAGGGCGACGATGATCAGCGCGTTGAAGATGACGGCGGAGAGGATGGCCGACTGCGGCGAGGCCAGCCGCATGATGTTGAGAGTTGCCAACGCCGGGAACACGCCGGCGAACATGGCCGGCAGAATCGCAAAGTACTTGGCGATGTCGTTGGCGATGGAGAACGTGGTCAGCGACCCCCGCGTGATCAGCAACTGTTTGCCGATCTCGACGATCTCGATGAGCTTCGTCGGGTTGGAGTCGAGGTCGACCATGTTGCCGGCCTCCTTGGCGGCCGACGTCCCGGTGTTCATCGCCACCCCGACGTCGGCCTGCGCCAGCGCCGGGGCGTCGTTGGTCCCGTCACCGGTCATCGCGACCAGCCGGCCGCCGGCCTGCTCGCGGGCGATCAGCGCCAGCTTGTCCTCCGGCGTCGCCTCGGCCAGCACGTCGTCGACGCCGGCCTCCTCGGCGATCGCCCGCGCGGTCCGCTCGTTGTCACCGGTGATCATGACTGTCCGGATGCCCATGCGGCGCAGCTCGTCGAACCGCTCGCGCATGCCCTGCTTGACGACGTCCTTGAGGTGGATCACACCGAGCACCCGGGCCGTGCCCTGGTCCAGGGAGGCGAGCACGAGTGGCGTCCCGCCGGATCCGGAGATGCCGTCGACGAACTGAGCGACCTCACGGGGGACGTGGCCCCCGCACGCGCGCACCCAGCCGGTCACCGCCCCGGCCGCACCCTTGCGAAGCTCGCGCCCGTCGGGTAGGTCCACCCCGCTCATGCGCGTCTGGGCGGTGAACGGGACGAACTGTGCGCCGGGCAGGTCCGAGCGCTCACGCAGTCCGTACTGGGTCTTGGCCAGGACGACGACGCTGCGGCCCTCGGGAGTCTCGTCGGCCAGCGAGGCGAGCTGGGCGGCGTCGGCCACCTCCTTCTCCTCGGTGCCCCCGACGGCCATGAACGTGACCGCCTGCCGGTTGCCGAGCGTGATGGTGCCGGTCTTGTCCAGCAGCAGGGTGTTCACGTCACCGGCGGCCTCGACCGCCCGGCCGCTCATCGCGAGGACGTTGCGCTGCACCAGCCGGTCCATCCCGGCGATGCCGATGGCCGAGAGCAGGGCCCCGATCGTCGTCGGGATCAGGCAGACGACGAGCGCGATGAGCACCGCGATCGGCTGCTTGGCGCCGGAGTAGATCGCCAGCGGCTGCAGCGTCACCACGGCGAGCAGGAAGATGACCGTGAGTGAGCTGAGCAGGATGTTCAGCGCGATCTCGTTCGGCGTCTTCTGCCGCGAGGCGCCCTCGACCAGCCCGATCATCCGGTCGACAAAGGTCTCCCCCGGCTTGCTGGTGATCTGCACGACGATCCGGTCGGACAGCACGGTCGTGCCACCGGTGACCGCCGAGCGGTCGCCGCCGGACTCGCGGATGACCGGCGCCGACTCGCCGGTGATCGCCGACTCGTCGACGCTGGCGATGCCCTCGGTCACGTCGCCGTCGCCCGGAATGACCTGGCCGGCGACGACCACGACCCTGTCGCCCGGCTGGAGCGTCGCGGCGGGCACCTCGCGGCCGTCCACCAGGTGGGCGACCGTCGTGGTGCGGGCCTTGCGCAGCGTGGCGGCCTGCGCCTTGCCCCGCCCCTCGGCCACGGCTTCCGCGACGTTGGCGAACAGCACGGTCAGCCACAGCCATCCGGCGATCAGCCAGCCGAACAGCGTCGGCTCGGCGATGGCCAGGACGGTGGAGAAGGCCGAGCCGACCCAGACCACGAAGATGACCGGCTGGTGCAGCTGCGCCCGCGGGTCGAGCTTCTTCAGGGAGCCGACCAGCGCCGGGCCCACCTGGTCGGGGGTGAGCAGGTTCCGGGCGGACACGACGGGGGGGCCGGACAGGGTGGTCATGGTCTAGAGCCCTTCAGCGAGCGGTCCCAGCGACAGCGCCGGGAAGTAGGTGAGTCCGACCACGACCAGGACGACGGCGAACAGCAGGCTGACGAAGAGCGGACGGTGCGTCGGGAAGGTGCCAACCGTGGCCGGCCTGCGCCCCTGCACCGCGAGCCGCCCGGCGAGCGCCAGGACGAAGACGATCGGCAGGAACCGGCCGAAGGCCATCGCCAGGCCGAGCGCCACGTTGTAGAAGGGCGTGTTCGCCGACAGGCCGGCGAACGCCGAACCGTTGTTGTTGGCGGCTGAGGTGAACGCGTACAGCACCTCGGAGAGCCCGTGCGGCCCGGCGTTGAGCATCGCCCCCCGGCCCGCGGGGAACGCCATCGCGATGCCGGTGCCGATGAGCACGAGCGCCGGGGTCGTCAGGATGTACAGCGAGGCCAGCGTCATCTCCCGCCGGCCAAGCCGTTTGCCGAGGTACTCCGGCGTGCGCCCGACCATGAGCCCGGCGACGAAAACGGTGATGACCGCGAGCACGAGCATCCCGTAGAGGCCGGAGCCGACGCCGCCGGGCGCGACCTCGCCGAGCATCATGTTGACCATCGCCACACCGCCGCCGAGCGGGGTGAAGCTGTCATGCATCGAGTTGACCGCGCCGGTCGAGGTCAATGTGGTCACGTCGGCGAACAGCGCGGACAGCGGCCCGCCGAAGCGGACCTCCTGGCCCTCCATCGCGGCCCCGGCCAGCTGCGTCGCGGTGCCGCCGGAACGTGCCTGGACCCAGCTCATCAGCCCGAGCGACACCGAGGCCAGCGCGGCCATGACACCGAGGATCGCGTAGCCCTGCCGCTTGTCCCCCACCATGCGGCCGAACGTGCGCGGCAGGGCGAACGGGATGAGGAGCATCAGGAATATCTGGAACAGCGACACCCAGGCCGTCGGCCCCTCGAACGGGTGGGCGGAGTTGGCGTTGAAGAAGCCGCCGCCGTTGGTGCCCAGCTCCTTGATGGCCTCCTGCGAGGCGACCGGCCCACCGGGGAGGAACTGCGTGACGCCGCCGAGGGTGTGTGCCGCCACGCCGGCGCTCAGGTTCTGGACCACGCCGCCCAGCACGAGCACCAGGGCGGCGACGACGGAGATCGGCAGCAGGACGCGAGTCACGGTGCGGGTCACGTCGACCCAGAAGTTGCCCAGCCGGTCGGTCGTCGTGCGGGCGAAGCCGCGCACCAGGGCGATCGCGACGGTGATGCCGACCGCTGCCGACACGAAGTTCTGGACGGCCAGGCCGGCCATCTGGACCAGGTTGCCCATCGTCGATTCACCGCTGTAGCCCTGCCAGTTCGTGTTGGTCACGAAGCTGACCGCGGTGTTCCACGCCGAGCTCTGCTCGACCGCCGCCATGCCGTCGCTCAGCGGGAGCAGCGGCTGAACGCGCTGCAGGAGGTAGAGCAGCAGCACGCCGACCGCCGAGAACGCGAGCACGCTGCGCAGGTAGGTCGGCCAGCGCTGCTCGCTGTCCGCGTCCACCCCCCGACCGCGCGGTAGACCAGCGTCTCGACCCGCCAGTGCTTCGCCGCGGTGAACACCCGGGCCAGGTGGTCGCCCAGCGGCTTGTGCACGGCCGCCAGCGCCAGCACCAGCAGGCCGAACTGCAGCCATCCGGCTGCCGTCGCGCTCATCAGAACCGCTCGGGGAAGAGCAGGGACGCGAGCAGGTACAGGACCAGGCCGGCGGCGACCACCAGCCCCACGACGTCCCAGACGGAGTTCACAGCTTCTCCACCCCGCGCGCCGCGAGCGCCAGGAGTCCGAAGACGACCAGTGTCAGCACCACGAACATCACGTCGGTCACGCCGCACTCCCATCCGATCCGGTCCGGCGGACGACCCCTCGTCGTCCGGGGAGGCTGGCGACGCTAGGACTTCCGACGCTCGGGATGCGGCGCCTTGACGAGCTTCTGACGCGGCCGATAGGCCTTCTTGACGGCCTCCTGACGGCGATGTCACGTCGGCCGCCTCCCGGTAGCGGTGGACGCCCTTCGACCACGGCTTGCACGGGCACACCGAGCGCGTACCGGTCCGCACGGGGCCCGGCCATCCCGCCGACCAGCGTCTCGGTCAGGCGCTTTCCCTGCAGTCGTCCCATTCCTCAGCCCTGGCGTCGTCGTGGCGGGGCGTGCTGCCCCCAGAGTCGCCAATGAGGGGGGCGCGGGTCGTCAGGGCGAGCAGCCATGCCTGCTTGCGGCCGGCTGGCGTCGCGCCGTACCGGCCAGCCGGAATGAGGCAGGAGCGCTCGTCACGATGTGCCCGATGACCGGATGGCCGCAGCGCCGACCGGGCGGCGTGGTGAACACCCGGGCCAGTCGGTCAGCAGGGCCTTCTCTGACATCCCCCGGACGCTCTTCGTGAGCTCGCCGTGCCAGTCGGGTCTCCCCGCCGAGGCGGGATCAGGAAGACACGGCCGACGGTCACGCGGCGCTCGAGCGGGCCGCCGGGGAGCGCCCAGACCTGGTGGTCCTCCACCTGGGGTTCCGGACCTGGACGGCACCGAGGTGCTCGCCGGGCTGCGGCCCTGGGTTCCCGGACTGGTGCCGGGCTGTCGGCGCCAGCGGACAGACAGGACGAGGTCGGCGCGCTCGACGCGGGTGCGGACGACCACGTGTCCCAGGCCCGGCGGAACCGAACCGTTCGCCTCGTCCGCGGCACGACCACTGCCGCTGGGTCGACGAGCCCGGCGGTCACGCGGTCGCAGGTCCGTGCGGCGACGGCCGTTCTACCGTGGGATGGCCGGATGTCCCGCGACCAGGGGTGGGCAGCCCAGCGATCGCCGGTCAGCGCCGGCGGCCGACTGCGTCGAGGTACATGTCCAGGACCGCGTCGATCCGGGCGTGGGCCTCGGCGACGGCCGCGCGGTTGCCCGGCGTGTCCTTGCAGCTGTGCTGGAACCGCGCCTCGGCGAGTTCGCTGCAACCCGTGGTGAAGTCCAGGCCCAGGGCGCTTTCCAGGTTGTCGACTGTGGTGATCATGATGGCTCCCGGTGGGTGAGGTCCGCCCCGGGGGACGGGCTGTCGGAACAACGGTCGGGGGGCCGCCCGGTCAGGCGGCCAGGCGCAGCACGGCCGGAGGCACGTCGGTCACGTCCGGGTGAGCAGTGGGACCCGCAGTCGGGCGCACGGTGATCCATACGCGCTCGGCCTCGTCGCGGCGGGCGATGGCGGCCGTCAGGTACCAGGCGGTGCAGTCGGTGCAGCCCGCGATCCAGACCCCGCGAGGGTGCCGGTAACACGGCGTCGTGGCAGTCATGACGTTCCCTTCCTCCGCTGGGACTCGGTGTCCTCCGCGCCGATGCGCGCACCAGAACGATGGCCGAGGCATCGGGGCCTGGGCATCACGGCCAGCCGCACTTCAAGCACGGGGCTGACTGCACTCTCCGATCCCCGGCTGCTGGTTCCTGCTGGCTGCAACCGGGCGCCAGATCTGCCAGCAGATCTGGAGCCGCGAACACGTCGCCCGAAATGGCCATGGAGCCGCCGGCCAGCCTCACGCCGACCGACCTGCCAGCGGCCCGTGAGTCAGTGCTCGCCGCTTGCGGCCGCTGGACCCGACGCGGGCCGTCGTCCTCGGCCAATTCGAGGGCTACTGCGACCTGGAGGGCGTCGCCGACGACTCCCCCACCGACAGGTTCCTCGCCGGCGGCCTGGTGAACAGGGGCCGGTGGCAGGAAGCCCCGTTCCCGCTGCGTACCAGCAAGCGGAGGACGTGCAGCGTCCAGCGGGTGACCGTGCTGCGCGGGCCCGAGGGGCCGGTCGACACCGTGCCCGGTCACGGCAATGTCGCAGTCCCGGGCGCGCAGCGGTCGCTCGACACCGCCTGGGCACCGAGGAACCCGGGCCGGACCTCGCTCTGAGGACTGGCTGCTGGGGCAGACCACAACCGACGTGAGCTGATCAACCGCCCACGCACGCCGGTGGGCAGGGCCCCGTGCTCCAGTCGCCCGTCCAGCGGCGGCTGGTAGCTGGAACTCACGGGGGTGGCGTCGGCCGGCGGGCGTGCTCCGTGGCGCGGCGGAGGCTGACGGCGGTGCTGGCGG
>JAOPUQ010000286.1 GCA_025963425.1 Modestobacter sp.
CTGGTCGGCACCGGGCGGCTGGTCACCGGCGAGTTCCGGCCCGGCGGCGTGGGCCAGGAATGGTGCGACGCGGAGGTGCTGCGCTCGATCCGCCGGCGCAGTCTGGCCAAGCTGCGCCAGGAGGTCGAGCCGGTGCCGATCGGCACGCTCGCCCGCTTCACGCCCTCCTGGCAGTCGGTGGGCAGCCGGCTGCGCGGGGTGGACGGCGTGCTGGCGGTCGTGGAGCAGCTGGCCGGGGCCCTGGTCCCGGCCTCGGCGCTGGAGTCGCTGGTGCTGCCTTCCCGGGTCCAGGGCTACTCCCCTGCGATGCTCGACGAGCTGACCAGCGCCGGTGAGGTGCTGTGGGCCGGGGCAGGCAGCCTGTCCGGCGGCGACGGCTGGGTGACCCTGGTGCCGGCCGACCTCGCCCCGCTGCTGCTGCCCGAGCCCCCCGGCGGCGCCGTCGACGAGGGCGGCGTGGCCGCCCAGGTGCTCGAGGAGCTGGCCGGTGGGCAGGCGCTGTTCTTCCGGTCGCTGTCCGACCGGGTAGGCGCGACCGACGACCAGGCGTTCTCCGACGTGGTGTGGGACCTGGTGTGGGCCGGCGCGCTGACCAACGACACGCTGGCCCCGCTGCGCACCCGGCTGGCCGGCGGCGGCACCCATCGCAAGCAGCCCGTCGCCCCGCGGGCCCGGCTGGACCGCTCCCGGTACGGCCGCACCCGGCTGGGCCGTCCGGCGATGCCCAGCCGCACCGGCCCGCCCACGGTGGCCGGCCGGTGGTCCCGGCTGCCCGACCTGGAGATCAACGCGACGAAGCGGACGACGGCGCGCGCGGAGTCGCTGCTCGAGCGGCATGGGGTGCTCACCCGCGGCGCGGTGATGGCCGAGCAGGTCCCCGGCGGTTTCTCGGCGGTGTACCCGGTGCTGCGGGCGTTCGAGGAGAACGGCCGGGCCCGCCGCGGCTACTTCGTCGAGTCACTGGGCGCCGCCCAGTTCGGCACGCCGGGCTCGGTCGACCGGCTACGCAGCTTCGCCAGCCCCGACCGGGTGCCGGCCGGCCCGGTCGTGCTCGCCGCGACCGACCCGGCCAACGTCTACGGTGCGGCGCTGCCCTGGCCCGAGCGCGTGGTCGCAACCACGGACGCCCCCGACGTAGGTGCGGCGGCGGACGTCGGCGAGGGCACCGGCAAGCGCCGGGCGACCGGGCACCGGGCGGGCCGCAAGGCCGGGGCGCTGGTCGTGCTGGTCGACGGCGAGCTGGTGCTCTACGTCGAGCGGGGCGGCAAGACGCTGCTGTCGTGGACCGAGGTCGAGACGGCACTCATGGTGGCGGCCACCGCGCTGTGCGGGGCGGTGGCCTCCGGGGCACTGGGGCGGATGACGGTGCAGAAGGCCGACGGCGCCTCGGTGCACGAGGCCGGGCCGCTGTCGCAGGCCCTGCAGGCCGCCGGCTTCAGCGCGACGCCCCGCGGCCTGCGCCTACGCGGCTGAGCCCGTGGGCTCACGGTCGGTGTGCGCGCTCCGGCCGACCGTCAGCGCACAGTCGGGGCGGCGACGGCCGCCGTGACCGCCCGGTCAGCGGCTGCGGGAGCCCTGCAGCCAGCCGCCGAGCCAGCGGCTGAGGCGCGGCATCAGGACGCGCAGCGCCGACACGACGTAGACCGCCGAGAGCAGCAGCCGGAACGACCAGGGCCAGCCGCCGACGAACGGCACGGCGACCAGCTGGAAGCTCGATGTCAGGGCCAGGACGACGGCGACGGTGAGCACCCAGCTGCGCCACGCCGGGCCGGGCCGCGCCGGCACCGCGAAGAAGCTCTCGAGACCGACTGCGCGGGCCGTGCGTTCGTCCTCCACCAGCCGGTGCACCCGAGCCAGCGCCTGCTGCCGCTCCGGCGACCGCTCCCAGGCGGCCAACGTCTCTCCGTCGCGGAAGCGGTAGACCAGGTGGAACTCGTCGCTCCCCGATCCCGGGCGCAGCAGCGAGGACCCGAGATGTCCGGGGAACGTGGCGACGAGCTCCTGGACGTCGGCCGCCCAGCCTTCGAAGGCGTCCTGCTGCTCTGGGCGCACGACCCGCGCGACAGTCACCGTCACCGGCTCGGCCGGGAGGACGTTGGCCTGCCGGGCCACGGTGTTGCCGGCCAGGCGCAGGCCCCGCAGTCGGGTCGTCACGGTCACAGGTGCCTCAGCGCTGAGGGACCGCGGCCTCTTCCCGGGTGTCGCCCCACTCACAGCCATGCCACTCCCCCGGGTGGGCCGCGAACGAAGGCAGCGGGGTCGACGCCGCCGATTCGGCGGACGGCATCCGGGACGGGGATCATGGTCGACGTGCCCGAAGGAGACACCGTCTGGCTGGCGGCCACGCGCATGAACACCGCGCTGGCCGGCGCCACGTTGCGCCGCGGCGAACTCCGCGTGCCCCAGCTGGCGGCCGTCGACCTGACCGGCGCGACGGTCACCGAGGTCGTCCCCCGCGGCAAGCACATGCTGACCCGCTTCGCCGACGGGCGGACCCTGCGCACGCACTACCGGATGGACGGCAGCTGGCACATCTACCGGCCGGGCACCCCGTGGCGCGGCGGACCGGGCCACGACATCCGCGCGGTCCTGGCCACCGACGAGTGGGAGTGCGTGGGCTACCGGCTGCACGACATGCGGCTGGTGGCCACCGCCGACGAGGCCGAGCTGGTCGGGCACCTGGGGCCCGACGTCCTCGGGCCGGACTGGGACCTCGCCGAGGCGCTGCGCCGACTGCGCGCCCAGCCCGACGAGCAGATCGGCGTCGCCATCCTCGACCAGCGCAACCTGGCCGGCATCGGCAACCTCTACAAGGTCGAGTCGCTCTTCCTCGCCGGCGTGCACCCCTGGGCGCGGGTCGCCGACGTCCCCGACCTGGCCGGCCTGGTGCGGCGCGCCCGCACCCTGATGCTGGCGAACCGGGACCACCCCGAGCAGAGCACCACCGGCAGCACCCGCCGGGGCGAGGACCACTGGGTGGCCGGCCGCAAGGGCCGGCCCTGCCGCCGCTGCCGAACCAGCATCCTGCTCGGCGACCAGGGCCGCGACCTGCAGGAACGGGTCACCTGGTGGTGCCCGACCTGTCAGGCGGCGCGCAGCCCGATCGACCCGGCGGCCCGGACCGGCGAGCCGGGCCGGCCGCCGTCGCCGGCCAGCCACTACTGAGCCGCCGCCGAGGCGAACCCCGGAACGACGCTGCGGACGCCGCCCGGCCCCGAAGGCCGGACGACGTCCGCAGCGTCGGAGTGCGGGAGGTCAGGCGCCGGCCTGCTCGGGACGCTCGGCCGGCTGGACCGCCGGCTGCTGCACCGGCGGGGTGCCCGGGCCGATCGCCCCGGCAGCCTGGCTGCCCTCGATCGAGGCGGTGCCGCCGGACATGCCGGCCCGGATCTGCTGCAGCCGCGACTGGCCGGCGACGTCGAGGGTGGCCTTCTGCACCTCGAGCATCCGGCCCTCCACCGAGGTCTGCGCCAGCTCGGCCTGACCCAGGGCGTTGGCGTACCGGGCCTCGATCTTGTCCCGGACGTCGCCCAGGCTGGGGGTGTTGCCGGGCGCGGAGAGCTCGTTGACCGACCGCAGCGAGGCCGAGACCTGCTCCTGCATCTTGGCCTGCTCCAGCTGGGAGAGCAGCTTGGTGCGCTCGGCCAGCGTGGTCTGCAGCCGCATCCGGCTCTGCTCGACCGC
>JAOPUQ010000299.1 GCA_025963425.1 Modestobacter sp.
TCGCCATGGACGACGTGGACGGCGTCGACACCCGGCAGCGGCTCGTCGTGGTCGGCAACGGCATGGCCGGTGCGCGGCTGGTCGAGGAGGTGCTCGAGCGCGGCGGCGGCGAGCAGTTCGCGATCACGGTGTTCGGTGAGGAGCCGCACGGCAACTACAACCGGATCATGCTCTCGCCGGTGCTGGCCGGCGAGGAGCATGAGGACGCCATCGTCCTCAACAGCCACGACTGGTACACCGACAACGGTGTCACGCTGCGGCCCGGCGTCCGGGTCGAGCGGATCGACGTTGCGGCCAAGCAGGTGCACGCCGACGACGGCTCGGTCGCTCCCTACGACCACCTGGTGCTGGCCACCGGCAGTCGGTCGTTCATCCCGCCGATGGCCGGCGTGCGGGCCGAGGACGGCGGTCTGCTGCCCGGGGTCTTCGGCTTCCGCACCATCGACGAGACCCGGGCCCTGCTCGCCGCCGCCGCGACGCACGAACGAGCCGTCGTGATGGGCGGCGGGCTGCTCGGTCTCGAGGCGGCCCGGGCCCTGCAGACGCACGGCATGCAGGTCGAGCTCGTGCACGCCGCGCCGTACCTGATGAACGCCCAGCTGGACCCCGAGGCCGGGGCGATCCTGAAGAGGAGCGTCGAGTCCCTCGGCATCACCGTGCACCTGGAGGTCGTCGCCTCGGAGGTGGTCGGGCCGGACCGCATGCGCGGCGTCGTGCTGGCCGACGGGCGGCGGATCGACGCCGACCTGCTGGTGGTCGCCGCGGGCGTCCGCCCCAACACCGACGTGGCCGTCCGCTCCGGGCTGGAGGTCCAGCGCGCGGTGATCGTCGACGACCAGCTCCGCACCGACGACCCCGACGTCTACGCGATCGGGGAGTGCGCGCAGCACCGCGGCGAGGTGTACGGCCTGGTCGCGCCGGCCTGGGAGCACGCCCGGGTGCTGGCCGACGTGCTCACCGGCACCGACCCCACGGCCGAGTACCACGGCAGCCGGACGGCGACCAAGCTCAAGGTGGCCGGCGTCGACGTGGCCGTCATGGGGATCAACACCCCCGAGCGGGACGACGACGAGTTCCTGGTCATCTCCGAGCCCAGGCGCGGCGTGCACCTGTCGGTGGTCATCCGCGACGACCGGCTGATGGGCGCGACCCTGCTCGGCGACACCCGCAAGGTCGCCTTCCTGACCCAGGCGTTCGACCGCGGCAGCCCGCTGCCCGCGGAGCGGATCCGGCTGCTGGTCGATCTCTCCGACGGCGCCGAGGAGGTCGGGGTCGCCGAGATGCCCGGTGACTCGCAGGTCTGCAATTGCAACGGCATCTCCAAGCAGACGATCTGCGACACCGTCGCCGACGGGTGCACCAGCGTGGGGGCGGTCATGGACCGCACCCGGGCCGGCAAGGGTTGCGGGTCGTGCAAGGGCCTGGTCAAGCAGGTCGTGGCGTGGGCCGCCCCCGGTGACGTCAGCGAGGACGCGTCGGCCGGCTGGTACGTGCCGGGCATCCCGCTGGCCAAGCCCGAGCTGATCGCCGCGATCCGCGAGCAGGACCTGCGCAGCGTCTCCGCGGTCTTCGCCGCCCTGGCGCCCGGGGGGGCGGAGGAGGCCAGGTCGAAGATGGGCCTGACCTCCCTGCTGCGGATGCTCTGGGGCAGCGAGTACGTCCAGGAGAACGACGCCAAGTTCATCAACGACCGGGTGCACGCCAACATCCAGCGCGACGGCACGTTCTCCGTCGTCCCGCAGATCAAGGGCGGGGTGACCACCCCGGCCCAGCTGCGGAAGATCGCCGACGTCGCGGAGAAGTACGAGGTGCCGATGGTCAAGATCACCGGTGGCCAGCGGATCGACCTGCTCGGGGTCCGCAAGGAGGACCTTCCGGCGATGTGGCAGGACCTGGGCATGCCCTCGGGCTACGCCTACGGCAAGAGCTTCCGCACGGTGAAGACCTGTGTGGGCACCGACTTCTGCCGCTTCGGCCTGGGCGACTCGACCCAGCTGGGCATCGACATCGAGACCCGGTTCCAGGGCATCGAGAGCCCGGCGAAGATGAAGCTCGCCGTGGTCGGCTGCCCGCGCAACTGCGCCGAGGCCTACGTCAAGGACGTCGGCGTCGTGGCGGTCGGAGGTGGTAAGTGGGAGGTCTACGTCGGCGGCGCCGCCGGGGCCACCATCCGCAAGGGTGACCTGCTGGCCACCGTCGACTCACCCGAGGCGGTGCTGCAGCTGACCGGCCGGTTCATGCAGTACTACCGGGAGAACGGCAACTGGCTGGAGCGCACGTACGACTTCGTGCCGCGGGTCGGGCTGGAGAAGCTCGGCCAGGTGCTGCTCGAGGACAGCGAGGGCATCTGCGCCGACCTGGACTCACGTCTTCAGCGCTCGATCGATGCATACGTGGACCCGTGGGGGCAGGACGCCGCCCAGCCGGCCACGCCGGGACAGTTCCGCACCGCCCTGCCGCTGGCCGACCTGCCGGAGGTGCCGGTCCGATGAGCCTCACCCACACCGAGGCGCCTCCCGCCACGGCGGCCGAGCCGACGGCGTACGGCGTCGGCCGGGTGGACGACGTCCCGCCGGGGGAGGGCCGGGCGTTCGTCGCCGGCGGCACCCAGGTGGCGGTGTTCCGGTTGCGCGACGGCTCGCTGCACGCCACCCAGGCGGCCTGCCCGCACGCCGGCGGACCGCTGGCCGACGGTCAGACCGACGCGGACGTGCTGGTCTGCCCGCTGCACCTGTACGCCTACCGGTGGTCCGACGGCAGCGCCACCGGGAACGTCGGCCCGGTCCGGCTGTACCCGGTCCGCGACGTCGACGGGGAGCTGGTCGTCACCGTCTGATCGCTTCGGGAGGCGTTCCTCGGCCAGTGCGACGCCGTCCGGCCCGAGCACCGTGACACCGGCGAGGACAGCTCGGTGAGCGCCGGCCGGGCCGGCTCGGCGCATGCCGGGTCGCAGGCGATGGACACCGTGCGGCCCTCCCCGGCGGGCCAGTCGTCGGCCGCGGCAGCGACGGCCGGCAGGCGCCCGGCTCAGGAGGCGGCGAGGTCCAGGTCGGCGAGCCCGGTGAGGACGTCGTCCTCCCGCATGAAGTCCAGCGCGAGCAGCCGGTGCACCAGTACGCCCCGGCGGGTCAGCCGCAGGTCGGCCGGGCGCAGCCGGGGCAGCACGGCACCGCCGAGCCGGGGGACCGCCGGCGGCGGATCGAGGAGGCCGGCGAGCTGCAGGTCGGCGAGGTCCTGCCGCGCGCCCCAGGCCCGCCAGCTGCGGGGCTCGTCGTCCAGCGGGGTCAACGGCAGCGGCGCGCGCTCCCGGCGGCCGACGGCGGCCAGCAGGGCCAGCTGCCGCCAGCTGCAGGACCCGGCGAGGTGCAGGGCGCGGTCGGCGAGGGCGGGGTCGATGTCCGGGGAGACGGCGACCTCGGCGACCAGGTACCCCAGGTGCCGCACCCGCCGGTCCTCGGTCGTGTCCCGCGCCGCCCGGACGACCGACTCGACCAGCCGCTCGGCCGAGGACCGGGCCATCGACCGCACGCTGAAGAAGCCGTCGGTGCGCACCGCCCGCCCCTGGTGGGACCGGGTGACCGCCAGCTCGGCCGCGAAGGCCAGCACCGCGCCGGCCCGGGCGCGTTCCCAGGTCAGCGGCAGGTCGGCGGCCGTCGTCGCCGCGTCCCGCAGGACGGCGGAGAGCCGGTCGTCGAGCTGGACGACGGCGGAGCTGGGGTCGAAGAGGAGGCCGGCGACCGCACGGCTCATGGAGCCGGCGACCAGTTCCCCCGTCTCGACCAGGTGCCGCCCTGCTGCCGCTTCGCCATCGAGATAGTCCTGCACGCGGCGATCATGGCGGCTGAGCGCCGTCCCTGCACCCGGCCGGCGCCGTTCCTCACCACAGCGGGGCAGCCGCGGTGAGCACAACGGAACACACGCTCATCCCGTGGGCAACCACCCGGGAACCCCGGCTCGGGACTCTTCCGCCATGGCCGCGAGCATCGAGACCACCACCGCCCCTCCCGTAGCCCCCCAGGCCGGCGGCCGGCTGGGCGGTCGGTGGATCGACGACTGGCGCCCCGAGGACCCGCAGTTCTGGGAGCAGACCGGCAGGGGCGTCGCCCGCCGCAACCTGTTCTTCTCGGTGTTCTCCGAGCACATCGGCTTCTCCATCTGGAGTCTGTGGTCGGTGATGGTGCTGTTCCTGCCCGAGCCGGTGTTCGGCATCGACCCGGCCGGCAAGTTCCTGCTCACCACCGTGCCGACGGCGCTGGGCTCGTTCGTGCGGCTGCCCTACACCTTCGCCGTCGCCACGTTCGGCGGCCGCAACTGGACGATCGTGAGCGCCGCGCTGCTGCTCGTCCCGACCATCGCCACCGCGATCGTGTTCGAGCCCGGGGTCTCGTTCACCACGCTGCTGGTCGTCTCCTGCCTGGCCGGCGTGGGCGGCGGCAACTTCGCCAGCTCGATGACCAACATCAACGCCTTCTACCCGACCCGGCTCAAGGGCTGGGCGCTCGGGCTCAACGCCGGTGGGGGCAACCTCGGCGTCCCGGTCATCCAGCTGATCGGCCTGCTGGTGCTGGCCACGGCCGGCGCGGACCACCCGCGGGTCGTGCTGCTGGTCTACATCCCGTTCATCGTGATCGCCGCGGTCGGCGCCGCCCTGGTCATGGACAACCTGACGACGGCGCGCAACCAGCCCCGCGCGATGCGGGAGGCGACCCGCCAGCCGCACACCTGGATCATGTCCTTCCTCTACATCGGCACGTTCGGGTCGTTCATCGGCTTCGGCTTCGCCTTCGGGCAGGTGCTGCAGAACCAGTTCGCCGAGGACTTCGCGACCCCGCTGGCCGCCGCGCAGCTCACCTGGCTCGGGCCGCTGCTGGGCTCGCTGATCCGGCCGCTCGGCGGCTCGCTGGCCGATCGCTTCGGCGGCGCCAGGATCACCTTCGTCACCTTCATCGCGATGGCCATCGGCGCGGCGATCGTGCTGACCGCCAGCCGGGTCGAGTCGCTGCCGCTGTTCCTGCTGGGCTTCGTGCTGCTTTTCGTCCTCAGCGGGGTCGGCAACGGCTCGACCTACAAGATGATCCCGGCGATCTTCCGGGCCGAGGCGATGGACGCGGTCGGCGCCGGCACCGACTCGGCGGCCGCCGACAAGCAGGCGCTGCGGATGTCCGGCGCCCTGATCGGCATCGCGGGGGCGGTCGGCGCGTTCGGCGGGGTCCTGGTGAACCTCGCCTTCCGGCAGTCGTTCCTCTCCACCGGCAGTGGGGACGGCGCCTACATGGCCTTCATCGCGTTCTACGTCGTCTGCGTCGTCGTCACCTGGGTCGTCTACCTACGACCGGGAAACCGGCTGTCCGGCGTCTGAGTCCGTCCCCTCACACAGCCAGGCGGTAGCCGCGCTTGACGACGGTCTCCACGATCGGGGCGCCCAGCCCCGCCCGCAGCCGGGTCACTGCCATCTCCACGGCGTGCGCGTCCCCGCCGCCGGACAGCTCACCGAGCAGGTCGGCGCGGGAGACCACCGCACCGGGACGGCGGCCCAGCGCCCGCAGCACCGCCATCGGGCCCGGGGCCAGCTCCACCAGCCGCCCGTCGAGCACCACGGCGTACCCACGCACCTGCACCGTGTGCGGCCCGGAGGTGAGCACCGGGTCCCGCTCGGGCAGCCGGGCCACGACCTCCCGGGCCAGCGCACCCAGCCGGGCGCGCTCCGGCTGTACCGTCGCCACCCCCGCGGCCTCCAGCGGAGCGGCCGTCACCGGCCCGACGCACACCGGCAGCACGCTGTCGGCGAAGGCGGCGAGCACCCCGGCCCGCACGCCCTCCTCGGCGGCCACCTGCAGCAGGCTGGCCGCGGCCGGGGCGCTGGTGAAGGCGACGGCGTCGACGCCGCGCGCGGCGATCACGGTGACCAGCCGGCGCAGCGGTGCGGTGTCCTCCGGCAGCACCCACCGGTAGACCGGCACCTGGATGACGTCCGCGCCGGCCTCGCGCAGCCCGGACACCAGGTCCGGCAGTGGGTCGCCGTGCAGCTGGACGGCGATCCGGCGCCCGGGCAGCGGCCCCTCCCTGCCTGCGAGCAGGTGCTCGAGTACCTCCGCGGAGCTCTCCGATGCCGGGGACCAGGCGTCGACGAGGCCGGCGCCGCGGATCGCGCCGCGCGCCTTCGGTCCACGGGCCAGCACCCGCGCCCCGGCCAGGTGCTGGCGCAGCGGCAGGTCCCAGGCCTCGGCGGCCTCCAGCCAGCCGCGGAAGCCCACCCCGGTGGTGGCGACCACCAGGTCGACCGGCGCGGCCAGCACCTCGCGGGTCGCCGACACCAGGTCCGCGTCGTCGGCCAGCGGCACGATCCGGATGGCCGGGGCGTAGAGCACCCGGGCACCGCGGCGGTCCAGCAGCGCCCCGAGCTCCTCCCGGCGCCGGGCGGCGGTCACCGCGACGGTGTAGCCGGCCAGGGGCAGCAGCTCGGTGTCCGGGGTAGTGCCGTCCAGCGGGCTGTCCACCGGGATGTCACGCGAGCTCTCGGTCACCCCGCCATGGTGCGGGGTCGGTGTTCCAACGGTGTGACGGGCACCCGTCCCCGGCGTGCCGTCCGGCTGGCGCTGGGCGGAGCTCAGCACGCGCTGTCGCGCGGAGCAGGCACGGCCAGCCCGAACAGCCGGCGGGCGCGCAGACCCAGCCAGGTGCCGGCCAGCGCGGCCAGCCCCCACACCCATCCCGACGCGCTGCCCGAGGCGATCCCGGCGAGGTAGGCGCCGATGTTGCAGCCACTGGCCAGCCGCGCGCCGATCCCCATCAGCACACCGCCGAGCACCGCGGCGACGGCCGTGTTCCGCGGGATGCGGCGGTGCAGCGTCCAGGCGCCACCGGCCGCCGCGGCGAGGGCCGCGCCCAGCACGATGCCCAGGTCGGTCAGCGAGGTCCTGTCCGCCAGCACCGGGCCGGCCAGCGACGCCGCTTGCGCCGGCTGTTGCCAGTACGCCCAGCTCTCGGGGTGCAGCCCGACCAGCTGCAGCAGCCGGGAGCCCCACAGGGTGAAGGCGCTGGTGATGCCCCAGGCGCCCCCGGAGGTGAGCAGCACGCCGGCGCCGAGCGCGGCCAGGACCACCGCGCCGACCCACATCGGCCACGAGCCGCGCAGCACCCGGGCGATGCCGGTGGCGGAGTCCGGTACGGCGGTCGGCGGGGGCACCCGGCGGCGCTGCACGGCCGAGGTCACCGCCACGATCAGCGCGAGCAGCGCGATCGTGACCGCCCAGGAGCCGGCCCAGCCGACGTGGTCGGCCAGCACGAACGCCGGCAGCGCCGGCAGGTCGTCGACCAGCGGGAAGGCCCAGGCGTAGAGCACCGAGCCGGTGACGAACCCGCCCAGGGTGAGCACGATGCTGGTCTGGCCGGAGCCGATGACGTAGAGCGTGCCCGAGGCGCATGCGCCGCCGAGCTGCATGCCGATGCCGAACAGCACGGCACCGGCGACCAGACCGACGCCGAGCGTCCCCGCCGACGGCGCCGGCGTGGTGCCGAACAGTCCGGTGCCGGTCCCGATCAGCAGCGCGAACAGCGTCGCGGTCGTGCCGAGCAGCACGGCGTGGGCCCGCAGGCCGCTGCCGTTGCCCACGGCGACCAGCTGCCGCCACGCGGAGGTGAAGCCGAAGCGGGAGTGGAACAGCGCCGCACCCAGCCCCATCCCCAGCAGCGCGAACACCCCGCGCTGTGCGCCGTGCTGGCTCCACACCCAGCCGACCAGGGCCGCGCCCAGGAGGGCGGCGACGGTGAGCGGGACCCGGCGCACCGGCGGTGCGGTCGCCGCGGCCGGAGCGGGTGCGGCGGTGGGAAACAGCCGGCTGGTCCCGGGCAGCCGCGACGGACGGGGGAGTGCGGTGATGGCCACGACATCCCACCGTAGGACGGCGGACGGCCCGGGTCAGGCGGTCAGCACGTACCGATCGTCACCCCGCCGGTCGGGAATGCGGGCGGGGTCAGCGGACGGCGGCGGTCCAGGTGGGCACCGTGGTCCCGCCCGGGACGACGAGGCCGCGGCTGGCCAGCAGGCGCAGGTGCGCGTCGGTCTCGGTGACGGCGAAGATCCGCATCCGCCGCTCGTAGGACGACCATGGCCGCGACCAGGTCAGGTACGCGGCGAGATCCCACGGCGTGCTGTGCGGGTGCGTCCGGACGGCGGCCAGCAGCTCGGCCAGCCGCTGCTCGTGGTGGGCGGTGAGCTCGTCGACCCGCTCGGCCAGCCCGGTGAACCGCCACTCGTGGGCCGGCAGCACCTCGGTCGCCCGGTGCTCGCGGACGTCGGCCAGGGACGACAGGAACGACCGCAGCGGGTCGGCCTCACCCTCGGCGCCGGTGGAGATGTTGGGGCTGATCCGCGGCAGCACGTGGTCGCCGGAGAAGAACAGCCCGGTGCGCTCCTCCGCGAAGCACAGGTGGCCGGGTGTGTGCCCCGGGGTGTGCACGGCGCGGAGCGCCCAGCCGGGCAGGTCGGCGAGGTCACCGTCGGCCAGCAGCCGGTCGGGCACGGCCATCCGGGTGAACCGCTCCATCGCCTCCGGTGGGCCGACGTCGGACACCGCATCGGCCCGGTCGGCGCCCAGGCCCACCAGGAACTCGACCTCGGCGGCCACCGCCGCGGCGCCGTCCCGGGCGTTCCAGCCGCCCACCAGCTCGGCGTCGGCCGGGTGCATGGCGACCCACGCACCGCTGGCCTCCCGGACCCGGGCGGCCAGCCCCAGGTGGTCGAAGTGCAGGTGGGTGACGAGCACGCCGCGCACGTCGGCGACGTCCGCGCCCACGGCGGCGAGCCCGGCGGTGAGCGCGGTCCAGCTCTCGTCGCTCTCCCAGCCGGTGTCGATCAGGGAGATGCCGCCGGGGACGGCGAAGGCGTAGACGGAGACGTACCGCAGCGGATTGTGCGGGATCGGCACCGGGATCGACCACAGGTCCGGCCGTAGCTGTTCGACCGGCGGCAGGGTCTTCTGCTGCCACGCCTCGTGCTGCGCCGTCCCGGTGATTCCCATGTCCGGGCACTCTGCCAGCGCCCGGCGGTGCAGGATGGAGGGGTGCCCGACCAACCCACCCCCCGTCCGGTGTCGGCCGTCCCGCGCAGGCTGCGGCTGATCTGTGCGTGCGCCGCCGCGGCCATCATGACCGTGATGACCGTCGTCGCGGTGTTGCTGAAGTCCTCCACCACCGGCGTTGTCGCCTTCCAGACCGCCGACCAGCTGGCCATGGTCGGCCTGGGCCTCGCCCTGGCCGCCGGGGTGCTGTGGGTCTCCCGGCCGCGGGTCGACGCCGACGCCGAGGGCGTCGGGGTGCGCAACATCGTCGGCTCGTACCGGCTGCCCTGGTCGCTGGTGCAGGCCGTGCGCTTCGACCGCCACTCGCCGTGGGCGACGCTGCTGCTCACCAACGGCGAGGAGGTGGCCGTGCTCGCCGTGCAGGCCGCGGACAAGGAGCGTGCCCTGGATGCGGTGCAGGGCCTGCGGGCGCTGCACACCGCCGCCGTCCCGGCCCCCGACGGGGCCGCCAGCGGGACCCCGCTGCTCTACGAGTGACCGGTCCGGCCAGGCTCGCGCCGACCCGGGAATGACGAGGGCTTCCGGGCGCGCTAGCATGGATGTGCCTCCAGCTACATCGAGGCGCATGATCACTACGGTGACCCCGCCCCGGGTCACCGACCAAGAGGAGCCCGCTCCCACCTGGCGCCGCGCAGGCGTCCAGGTCCCCGGAACACAGGGGCCGGACACGTTCCGGCCCCGGTGTCTCCGCACGCGCCCGTCGGGCTCGTGCGGTCCTCCGGCGAGTGGGCCCCGTGAGCAGCAGCTCACGGGGCCTTTGTCGTCGTTCCGGGGGTGGGTGGGCAGGCTCCTCGCCGCAGGAAGCAGAGGAGAGGCCATCACCGAGCCCCGCATCAACGACCGTATCCGCGTCCCCGAGGTCCGCCTGGTCGGCCCGGAGGGCGAGCAGGTCGGCATCGTGCCGATCGGCGAAGCACTGCGCCTGGCCCAGGACTCCGAGCTCGACCTCGTCGAGGTCGCACCCATGGCCCGGCCGCCCGTCGTCAAGCTCATGGACTACGGGAAGTTCAAGTACGAAGCCGCACAGAAGGCCCGCGAGGCCCGGCGGAACCAGGCGCTCACCGTCATCAAGGAGATGCGGCTGCGCCTCAAGATCGACCCGCACGACTACGAGACCAAGAAGGGCCACGTCGAACGCTTCCTCAAGGGCG
>JAOPUQ010000303.1 GCA_025963425.1 Modestobacter sp.
ACTGCCGGTTGAGGTCGACCACCCACACGACCTCACCCAGCTCGGCGACCATCGGGTCCAGCACGGCCTCCCAGACCGCACCCTCGTCGAGCTCGGCGTCGCCGACCAGCGACCACTGCCGGCCCGCGCCGCCGGTGCCGAACTGGGTATTGACGTAGCGCCGGGCGATCGCACCCCAGATCGGCGCGGTGGCCCCGATGCCGACCGACCCGGTGGAGTAGTCGGCCGGCACGGGGTCCTTGAGCCGGCTCGGATAGCTCTGCAGCCCGCCGAACTCGCGCAGCGTCGAGAGGTACCCCACGTCCAGCTGGCCCAGCAGGTACTCCAGGGCGTGCAGCACCGGGGAGGCGTGCGGCTTGACCGAGACCCGGTCCTCGGGGCCCAGCTGCTCCAGCCACATCGCCGTCATCAGCGTGACGATCGAGGCGCTGGAGGCCTGGTGGCCGCCGACCTTGAGCCCGGTCGGGTTCGGCCGCACCCGGTTGGCGTGGTCGACGATCGCGGTGGCCAGCCAGAGCACCCGCTGCTCGACCTCGCGCAGGGCCGCGTCGTCGGTGTCGGTCCCCGGAGGGACGGCGGTGAGGGTCATGCCTGCAGCCGACCACGCTCCGCCGGCGGGCACAATCCGCGGGCAGCACACCCGGCAGCCGCCCACCGCAGGCGGCTGCGCCGGGACCCCCTGGTCGGCGGTCAGCGGACACCGCGGTGCGCGGAACGGCTAGTCCGAACGGGCCACGGGCGCCTAGGGTCCGGCCGATGTGGCACGGACCACAGCATCGGGACGACGTCGTCCGGCCCTGACCCCAGGCCACGGAGGTGACCGTGCAGAGCAGCACCCTGGCCGACGTTCCGGTGTCGGCCGCGCCCCTGGCGCGCTTTCCGGTGGTCGGCACGCACAGTCTGGAGGAGGCCCGGGACGCGGTCACCCGGATCTACCTGCCGCACGACCTGGTGGCCGCCCACGACCGGGTGAACATGACGCTCAACGCGGTGTCCGACCACCACCTGACCCTGGGCTACCTCACCTACCAGGCGGCGGCCGAGCTGACGATGCCGCCCACCGAGGACTGCTACCACGTCAACCTCACCACCGCCGGGCACACCGACGCAGACCGGTCGGACGGGGCGCGGAGCCGTACCGAGGCCCGGCGCAGCGGCGCGGTGCTCAACCCGACCCAGCGCAACACCGTGCGCTGGAGCCCGGACGCCGAGCAGCTGATCCTCAAACTGCCGCGCAGCAGCCTGGAGAGCCACCTCGGTGACCTGCTGGGCCGCTCGGTGGCCGAGGTGATCGACTTCGACTTCAGCCTCGACCTGACCCATGCACCCGGGCAGAGCCTGCTGAACTCGGTGGAGTTCCTGGCCCGCGAACTCGACCGGCCCGGCGGTCTGAGCGAGATGCCCCTGGCCCGCGAGCAGCTCGAGGCGTTCGTGATGACGCAGGTCCTGCACGCCGGACGGCACCAGTTCTCCGACGCGCTCGCCGCGCCGGCCGAGACCCTCCGGTGCGGCCGGCTGGCCCCCGTGGTGGCCTACCTGGAGGAGCACGCCGACGAGGCGCTGACGCCACAGCAACTGGCCCGGGTCGGGTGCATGAGCGTGCGCACGCTGCACGCCGCCTTCCAGCAGCAGTTCGGCGAGTCGCCGATGAGCTACCTGCGCCGGGTGCGGCTGGACCACGTCCGCGCCGAGCTCGTACGCAGCGACCCGGCCGAGGTGCGGGTCACCGACGTGGCCATGCGCTGGGGGTTCTTCCACCAGAGCCGCTTCGCCCAGCAGTACCGCGACCGGTTCGGGGAGCTGCCCTCGGCGACGCTGCGCCTCTGAGCCGGTCCCGCGAGCACCCACCCGAGCCGCTGCACCGGATGGCTGCGCTGCGCGGATGGAGGTCCGCCGAGGGCGGATGGTCCGCGCCTGCGGCCGCCTCTAGCGTCGATGACATCCCGTCCCGACCCGTGAGGAGACCCCGTGGCCGCCCCGACCGCGACCGACCCGACCGCGGCCGCACCGCCCGCCGGTGCCCTGGACGGCGTCCGGGTGCTGGAGGTCGGCACCCTGATCGCCGGCCCGTTCGCCGGCCGGCTGCTCGGCGACCAGGGGGCCGACGTGGTGAAGGTGGAGGCTCCCGACCGGCCGGACCCGCTCCGCACCTGGGGTCAGGTGTCGGAGGGCGGCCGCGGCTTCTTCTGGACCGTGCACGCCCGCAACAAGCGCTGCATCACCCTGGACCTGCGGCACTCCCGTGGACAGGAGCTCTTCCTCCGGCTGGTCGAGCAGGCCGACGTCGTGGTCGAGAGCTTCCGGCCCGGCACCCTGGAGCGCTGGGGGCTGGGCTACGACCAGCTCAGCCGGGTGAACCCCGGCGTGGTCCTGGCCCGGGTCTCCGGCTACGGGCAGACCGGGCCGGCCGCGCACCGTCCCGGGTACGCCAGCGTCGCCGAGGCGTTGGCGGGCATGCGCTACGTGACCGGCTTCCCGGGACAGCCCCCGGTCCGGATGGCGCTGTCGCTCGGTGACTCCCTGGCGGGCATGTTCGCCGCCCAGGGCATCCTGTCCGCGTTGGTGGCCCGGCAGCGCACCGGGACCGGGCAGGTGGTGGACACCGCGCTCACCGACTCCTGCCTGGCGCTGACCGAGTCGATGCTCCCCGACTACGACCGGGCCGGCCTCATCCGCCAGCCCAGCGGCACCCGGCTGGAGGGCATCGCGCCGTCCAACTCCTACGAGACCTCCGACGGCAGTTTCGTCATCATCGCCGCCAACCAGGACACCCTGTTCCGCCGGCTCTGCGGCGCGATGGGGCGGCCCGAGCTGGCCG
>JAOPUQ010000515.1 GCA_025963425.1 Modestobacter sp.
ACCGACCGGGTGAACGGGCTGATCCTGTGGGCGAACCTGCACCTGCTGTTCTGGCTCTCGCTGATCCCCTTCACCACGGCCTGGATGGGTGAGAACCATTTCGCCGCTGTTCCCACGGCCGCCTACGGCATCGTCCTGCTCACCGCCGCCGTGGCCTACTACGCACTGCAGACGGTGATCATTCGAGACCAGGGTGAGGGGTCCCTGGTTGCCACCGCCGTGGGCCGGGATCTGAAGGGCAGGGTCTCCCCGCTGCTGTACGCCAGCGGCATCGCCCTGTCCTTCATCGGTGATTGGCTGGCCGTTGGGGTGTACGCCGGGGTGGCGCTGATGTGGCTGGTCCCCGACCGCAGACTCGAGCGGACCGTTGCCCACAGATCGAGTCCCGGTCCGGGCGAGTCCGCGAACTGACCACCCGCAATGGGCGCCAGGAGTGGTTCCGACGTCCGACGAATGGCCCCGCGACTCGCGCCGAGTGCGCCGCAGGAGGCTCGGACTGGGGAGTGGAGCCGTGCCAGGACGACGGGTGGCGACGTCGTCACCACCGCTCACGGCCGGAGACGTTCGAGAAGCCCCGCGATATTCCGTGGCCGTTGGATGGACAGTGGACGGCCGTTGACAGCTGAAACCCTGCCTTATTGCATCTGATGCAACATACGAGGCGTACGGCGCCGAAGCCGCCGTCGTGGACGACGCGGTGGCGGCCCTGCGTCTCGGCCCGGCTGGGCTGGAACGCCTGATCGACTTCCTTGCCTGCACACCCGACGGGCGACCAGCGGCTCCTCGAACCTGCCGGCGAAGCCGCCCGGATGATCGCAGCCCTGGTGGAGCGGCGGGTGCGCATGGCGCGGGCCCCGCGCTGCTTCACCTGCGGCCAGGACCGGCCGCTTCGCCACCGCGTCGACGGTCGACGCTTGTGCAGCGCGTGCTTCGGCTGCGACGCGGCGGAGCTGAGCTGCTCAACCAGCTCGTCGCCTTCGACGAGCCACCAAGCCATGAGCGGCTCGATGGCCTCGGCCCGGCCAAGCGCGTGATCTTTCTCCGCGGACTGCTCACCGTCGCAGGCCTGCTCGAGGAGCGCTCAGAGCACATCGCCCGCTTCGAGCAGTGGGTCGACCGGCGCACCGCCGCCCTACCGCGTGAGCACTCGACCTCGTCCGGCCCTGCGCGCTCTGGACGCTGCTGCGGCGGGCCCGCCGTCGCGATGAGCGGCGGGGCTGACCGAGGGGGGCGCCACGTGGTTGCGGCAGCGGGTCAACGCCGCCATCGACTTCCTGGCCTTCCTGGATGACCACCGCAGGGATCTCGCCGGGGCTGATCAAGCGCTGCTCGACCTCTACCTGGCCTCCGGCAGCCGCCGCACCGTCGTCCGAGATTTCCTCGCCTGGGCCCGCCAGCAGGGCCGCTGCCAGCCCCTGACCGACCCGCTTCGGCCGACGTTGAGCCCGGCCTCGGCCCTCCATCAGGATGAGCGCTGGGCGGTGCTGCGGCGGCTGCTCCACGACAACGACATCAAGGTCCACCTGCGCATCGCCGGGGTGCTCAACCTGCTCTACGGACAGCACCTGTCCCGCATCGTGGCCCTCACCACCGACCAGATCGGTCGCGATCGAAACGCCACGTTCACGTCGCCTTCGGTCAGGCCCGCTGCCGGCTGCTCGAACCCCTCGGCCAGCTTCTCATCGACCTCATCGGACGAGACCGGGGGAAGGCTCTGGTCACCCGCAAGTCCACGCAGACGCGCTCGGTGTTCCCCCGCGGTACGCCGGGGCGACACCTCACCGCTGAAGGGCTCCGCGAGGAGTCGGCAACCTTCGGTGGCACGGCACGTCGTGGGCGCAACGCAGCCCTGGCCGAGCTGGCTGCGGACGTCCCAGCCGCGGTGCTGGCCTCGTTGCTCGGCATGCACACCAACATCGGTACGCGTCAGCAACGTGGCTACTGGGACGTCGCCGGCAGCTGGCCAAGCTCGCCGACCGCGTGCCGGGGGGCGTCGGCGCTGGCGCGATGGGCTGCCGGCCATCGATCTCGGGGCGTTCGCCGACGCCCTCGTTGCCCTGGACGCCGACCGGGCCGCGTGGGCGGCGTACGAAGAGGCTCGCCCGGCTCCCGACGGCGACGACCGCTACGACGCGTGGGAGGCGGCCGGTCCGCAGCGGCACCCGATGGCTCGGGTCCTGGGCGTGATGAGCCGGACGGAGGTGGCCCGGCTACGGCTGCTGGCGGTGTTCTCCTCCCAGCGGGTGCCGCTCGGCGTCTGGGACACCCAAGGTCTCGACGACGCCGGGCAGGAGCTGCTGTTCGACTGGTGCCGCGCGCTGCTCACGGCATGAGCTCCCAGCCCTTGCGGCAGGTAATGCATAGGAGTGGACGGCCGCGGCCGGCGCCGGTTCACGCGGGCCGGCCGGGTTGGGCGCCTCAGCATGACGGAGAACTGGACGTTCCCTGCCATGGTGGTGACGGCCGCTCCGGCGTCCCACAACGGCCTGCCGAAAAGCCCTGCCAACGAGTGGCGGCCTGTCGGCCGCAGAGCGTGCCCAGATGTGCCTGCTGAGAGCAGGCGTGACCCTCGGTGCCGACATGCCGGGATAGGCCGTTCGTCCCTGCTGCCACCCCGATGGCCAGGGCCAGGGTGGATCCGGTCCTGGAAGCCCAGATCCTGCCGGTGCCGCTGTGCGCTCGCTGGTCTGGCCCGGTCTGCGACTTCCCCGCATCCGAGTTGAGGGCAGGGCACCATGACCGCAGTCGCAGAACAGACCGGCGGTGCCATCCGTGCATTCCACGTGGAGGTTCCGGAGGAGGCGCTCACCGAGTTGCGCCGCCGGCTCGCCGCGACGCGCTGGCCCTCCAGGGAGCTGGTCACAGATCGCTCGCAGGGCGTGCAGTTGGCAACGACGCAGGCGCTCGCACGCTACTGGGCGACCGAGTACGACTGGCGGGCGTGCGAGGCGCGGCTGAACGCGCTGCCGCAGTTCACCACCGAGATCGACGGGGTGGACTTCCACTTCATCCACGTGAGGTCGCCGCACACGGAGGCGTTGCCGCTGATCATGACGCACGGGTGGCCCGGCTCGGTGGTCGAGCTGCTCGAGACGGTCGGCCCGCTGACGGACCCCACCGCGCACGGAGGCAGCGCCGAGGACGCGTTCCACCTCGTGCTGCCGTCGCTGCCCGGCTACGGCTTCTCCGGCGAGCCGACCGAGGTCGGCTGGGACCTCGGCCGGACCGCTCGGGCCTGGGCGGAGCTGATGCGCCGCCTCGGCTACCCCCGCTACGTCGCCCAGGGCGGCGACGTCGGCGCCGGCGTCACCGACACGATGGGCCGCCAGGCCCCGGAGGGCCTGGTCGGCATCCACACCAACCTGCTCGTGCCGGCCCTGAACGACGTCGCCTC
>JAOPUQ010000317.1 GCA_025963425.1 Modestobacter sp.
GGCACGTCGAGCGTGGTCCGGACGTCGCGGGCCATCTCGGCTGGGAGCTCGGAGTCCGAAGGCAGGAAGGCCACCGTCGGCGTGGCCAGCTGGTCGGCCGGCACCAGGAGCCGCACCGAGGAGACAGTCGGGTCGCTGACCGCCGCGGCACCGACCAGCTCCACCGAGCTGACGTGGTTGAGGGCGAGGTTGGCCCGGCAGATCTGCAACGAGAAAGGATGCGGCTCCACGGCGACGTGGCGCACCCCGGGCGCGGCCTTGGCGGCCTGCACGGTGAAGTACCCGACGTTGGCGCCGAGCTCGAGCACCGACTGCGCGGAGCGGCAGAAGGAGCGCCACACGGCAGCAGCTCGGGCTCCCAGCCCTGCTCGCCGTACCAGTAGACCTGCGCGAGGACGAGCGAGTCCGCGGCCACGAACTGCGGGTCCGGGTTGTCGACCACGCGGAAGGTCGACACCGCGCGGGGGATGCCGCCCTCCCGCAGGGCGCGGAGCATCACCAGGCGCAGCCGGCCGGGCCGCGAGACGCCCGGGCCGGAGGGGAGTGGCCGCCGGACCGCGTCGGCGACCGGCACCGGCAGCCGGCCGACGACCGACCGTGCGACCGAGCGGACCGCCGTCCGCCCGCCGGCCCGGATCATGTCCTGGTCGCGTCGAAGCGCACGGCGCGGAACGTCACCGCTGCCCACCCGGTGATCGCCAGCGACCTGGACGCGCTTCCCGAGGTGGTCCGCGACGGGGAGACCGGGTTCCTGGTGACCCCGGGCGACGTCGACGAGCTGCGGGAGCGCATCGCGGAGCTGCTGGGGGACCGGGCACTGGCCGCCCGGATGGGGCGGCGCGGCCGTGAGCTGCTGCTCGAGCGGTTCACCTGGCAGACCTGCGCCCGGCACTGCCTAGCGGCGTACCGGGAACTGCTCGAGCCCGGGGCTCACAGCGGCGCGGTGTAGCCGCCGAACGCGACCGGGGACTCCCAGACACGGACGGCCAGCGTGACGCCGGACAGCCGGCCGAGCGTGTCCGCGAGCTGCCGGTGCACCCACCGGGCGAACACCTCGACGGTGACGGCCTCCGCATCGGCGGGCTGGATCCGCTCCAGGTCCTCGCCGTCGACCTGCGCCGCGGCGTTCCGCAGCGCCTGCTCCAGCAGGTCGAGGTCGACCACCATGCCGCGCTCGTCGAGGTCGTCCCGGCGGACGACGACGTCGAGCCGGTAGTCGTGCGAGTGTCGCTCGCCCTCCGGCGGCGGCATGCCGGGCATGACGTGGAAGGCACGTACCTGCAGCGCTGTCCCGGTCTCGTACATGGGCTATGGATAGCGCAGCGCGACGTGTACGACACCTGGAGCCCGGCGGTCCAGCGCCGCATAGGCCCGTGGCGCCTCGTCGAACGGGATCTCGGTCGTGGCCAGCGCCGACAACGGCAGGACGTCGAGCAGCGCGGCGGCGACGCGCCGGCGGCGGGCGACGTCCCAGCGGCCGGCGAGCGCGGCCGGGATGGTCGACACCTGGCTGCTGCGGATGGTCAGCCTGCGCCGGTGGAACGCGCCGCCCAGCGGCAGCACCACCTCCTGCTCTCCGTACCAGGACCCCACGAGGGCAGTGCCCTCGTGGGCCAGCAGGGCGAGCGCGCCCGGAAGGGCCGCGGGTGCACCGGACAGCTCGACGAGCAGCGGCACCCCACCGGGTGGCAGGCGGGCCGGCAGCTGCTCCGGCGCAGCCGCGGGGATGCCCAGGGACTGCGCCAGTTCGCGGCGCTCGGCCAGCGGATCAGCGGCGAGCACCGTGGCGCCGGCCCGCTGGAGCAGCAACGCCGTGATCAGCCCGACCGCGCCGAGCCCCAGGACCACGACGGTCTCGTGGGCCACCTGGCCGGCATCGAGGCTGAGCTGCAACCCCGTCTCCACCAGCGGGAGCAGGGTTGCTGCGCGCGACTCGATCCCCGCGGGCAGTACCACGACGTCTGCCTCGTCGACCACGAACCGGTCCTGGTGCGGGTGGAACGCGAAGACCAGCGTCCCGGCGGGAACCGCCCCGGTGGAGCGCTCCACCTCGCCGACGCAGCTGTAGCCGTACGGGCACGGGTAGCGGAAGCTGCCGCCGAGTGATCCGATGCGTTCGTCGAGTGCGAGGTCGGGGTCCAGCAGCCCCCGGTAGCAGAGCAGCTCCGTGCCGGTGCTGATGCCCGAGTGCAGCGTCCGGACGAGCACCTGGCCGGGGCCGGGCTCCGGGACGTCGATGGGCGCCAGCTCGACTCGGCGCGGGGCGATGAACAGCAGTCGGCGGGCCTGCACGGCAGTTCGCCTCCCGGTGCTTTCGACCGCGTTCGTTCCGGCCGGGCGACGGTAGCGTGCGGGGCCCGGTAGCGCGCGAGCGAGGAGTCGGGCTGATGGCTGCTACATCGTCGCAGCGGGGCCGGCCGTCCATCCGGGAAGTGGCGTCCGCACCGATGCCCACGGCCTACGGCGAGTTCGGGGCACGTGCGTTCGAGACCCCGTCCGGGCACGTGCACCTCGCGCTGGTGCTCGGTGCGATCGGCGACGGTGGCTCGGTGCTCACCCGACTGCACTCGGAATGCCTGACCGGTGATGCCCTCGGCTCGCTGCGCTGCGACTGTGGCGCCCAGCTGCGGTCGGCGCTGCGCACCGTGGCCGCAGAGGGACGCGGCGTCGTGCTGTACCTCAACGGCCACGAGGGGCGCGGCATCGGGTTGGTCGACAAGCTCCGGGCCTATGTCGAGCAGGACGCCGGGGCCGACACGGTGGATGCGAACCTGCGGCTCGGGCTGGACGCCGACCTGCGAAGCTATGACGACGCGGCGGCTGTGCTGCGGGCCCTCGGCGTCCGGTCGGTGCGCCTGCTGTCGAACAACCCGGCGAAGGCCGACGGCCTGCAGCGCAACGGGGTCGCGGTCGAGTCGATGCGCGCGCTGGGGACCGCCGCACATCGGCGCAATCGTGCCTACCTCGAGACCAAGCAGGCGCGGCTGGGGCACCATCGGCCGGCCGGGAACACCCTGGAGGAGTTGCCCGCCGCGCCCATCGACGTCGGCCGCCTGCTCGGTCCGCAGCGGCCACGCGCCGACCGGCCGAGCGTCGTCCTCAAGTACGCCCAGACGGTCGACGGGCGGATCGCGACGCGGACCGGCGACGCGAAGTGGATCAGCGGGGAGCCGGAACGCCGGGTGGCGCATGCCATGCGCGCAGGCTGCGACGCCGTGCTGGTGGGGGCGCGCACCATGCTGCAGGACGATCCGCAGTTGACCGTGCGGATGGTCGCCGGGGCGTCGCCGCTGCGCGTGGTGCTCGACTCGACGCTGCGCACGCCGCTGACCGCGAAGGTGCTGTCCGACGACGCCGCGACCCTGATCCTGTGCCGGCCCGACGCCGACCCCGCGCGCCGGCGGGAACTCGCGGCGACGGGTGTGATGGTGCGCGAGGTCGCCGGCGGCCCCGGGGGTCTGCGGATCGAGGACGTGCTGCGTCTGCTGCGCTCGCTCGGTGTCGCCTCCCTGCTCGTGGAGGGGGGCGGCCGGGTCATCACGTCGATGCTCCAGGCCGGGGCGGTCGACCGCGTGGTCGTCTCGGTGGCGCCCACCATCATCGGTGCGGGGGTGGACGCGGTCGGCCCGCTCGGGATCAGCCGGGTCTCCGAGGGGATCCGGCTGGTCAACCGATCCGTGTACCTGGCCGGCGAGGACGTCCTGCTGAGCTTCGACGTGGCGAACGGGTCCGCGGTCCCCAGCACGGAGAACCATGGGGAGGCGGAGCGATGACCGGAGGGGCCGAGGGCAACGCCGGCTCGGGCTGGCCGGAGCTGCCCTACGACTCGTGGCGCGACACGCTGGCGACGGTCCACCGGTTCGCTCAGCTGGTCGGCAAGATCCGGCTGGCTGCGGCTCCCCGCCGCAACCACTGGTGGAACGTGCCCTTCCATGTGACCGGGCGCGGGATCACCACCCGCCCGATGGGGGATCCCGGGAGCGTGGAGTCGATGTTCACCATCGACTTCGACTTCCTCGACCACCGGCTCGACCTCACCACCGTCGTCGGACGGCGCTGGGCGTTCCCCCTGGCCGGACGGTCCGTCGCAGACTTCTCCAGGGAACTCACCCGGGGTCTGGCCGCCGTCGGCGTCACCGTCAGACCCGCGCGGCCGCACCCGTTCGACCTGCCCGATGCCCGACGGCCCTTCGCCGAGGACGACGAGCACGCCACCTATGACGCGGCCGCCGTCACCCGCTACTGGCAGACGTTGAGCCGGGTGAACCTGCTGCTGGAGGAGTTCGCCGGGAACTGGGCCGGCAAGACCAGCCCGGTCCACCACTTCTGGCACACGCTGGACATCGCCGTCACCCGCATCTCCGACCGGCACGTCGACCTCGGACCGGACGTCGACCCCGTCACCCGGGAGGCCTACTCCCGTGAGCTCATCAGCTCCGGGTTCTGGTTCGGCGACGACACGTTCCCGGAGGCCGCCTTCTACTCGTACACCGCCCCGGAGCCGGCCGGCCTGGCCGACGAACCCCTGCATCCGGTCGGTGCACGGTGGACCGACCGCGGCGGCAGCCACCTGGCGGTGCTCACCTACGACGACGCCCGCCGGCTGCCCGACCTCCGCGGCGCCGTCCTCGACTTCTACGAGCGCGCCTTCCAGGCGGGAGCCTCCCGCGCGGGCTGGGACCTCAGCCGGGACGTCTCCGTCGACGGGATCACCGACCCGCGCGCCGGGACACCGCATCGGCCATGAGGTGCGATGGCTCCGTGCGGTCGGACGCCGGATCGGCCTCGCCGCGTTCGTGCCGCGTGACCTCGCGGTGGTACAACGAGGTGCCGGTGGGCACCGCCGGCACACGGCGTCTCGCCGAAACCGCGGGGGCAGCGATGGTGGACGACACCCGGCAGCGCGAGATCCCCACGGCCGACGCCGGGCCGGCACCGGCAGCCGGGTACGCGTTCGTGCCCACCCCCAGGAGCGAGCCGCAGCAGCCGCGTGCGCCGCTCCCGCCGGCACGCACACCGCCGGTCCGGGTGCCCCCGCCCGGTACCGACGCCCCGACGACGCACCCGCCCGGTGTTCCGGCCCGGCCGCCCGGTACGGGCGGCCTGCCGGTCCGGAGCACGACGAGGCGTCAGCGGGTGGTCCGCCGGTTCGCGGTCGCAGCGCTCCTGGCCGAACTGGTGATCACCGGATTCATCGTCAGCCTCCGGTGGGGGACACCCGCCAGAACCGCATTCATGCTCGAGGGCAGTGCCCCCGTCGTCTACCAGTACGTCTCCCTCGACCACGTCAGCCGCTACCTGATCTCCTCGGTCATCGCGCACGAGGACCAGCAGCTGGGCACGCGGGCCGGTGCCGTGTCACTGGACGCGCTCGGGGACCGGGTCTCCGCCTATCTGCGCGGGAAAGCGGATCCTTCCGGGTCGACCATCCCGCAGCAGCTGGCGAAGAACGTATTCCTCTGGCCCGGCCAGGATCCGGTACGCAAGGGGGTCGAGGCGGTACTGGCCAGCGAGATGACCGTGGCCCTGTCCGACCAGCGCGTCGTGGAGCTCTACGTCAACTACGCGCAGTTCGGGCCGCATCTCTACGGGATCTGCGCGGCCAGCTGGTACTACTTCGGCGAAGCGCCGTGGGACATGACCGAGTACCAGGCCGCCCAGCTGATGGGAGTTCTGCCCACTCCCGACCGGGTGACGCGGGCAGCGGGCGGAGGCATCGACACCGGCCCGGACGCCGATCCGCTGGCGGTGGAGCTGGTCAACGGAGCGGCCAACGTGCACGTTCCGGCCGAGGTGGCCGGGATGGGCGGCTGGCGAGCGGCGGTCGCCACCATCGGCATCCACGACACTGCCACCGACCACGCCGCCGGCCGGGACGACCCCGATGCCTGTTCGACGATGCCCCCGTCGGTCGCCGAGTGGCTCGCCCGTCGTGACCTGGGCTGAGGGCGATCTCGCGGCGACGTAGCCGGGGTCGACGTCCGACAAGTGCTCGGGTGTCGGTATCCGGCGGAGTGCAAACACGTGACCATCAGGATGCAAGAACTTGGCAAACGGCGGATCCGCCCTGGCTGGCGGCTCCTAGCCTCGCCGCCATGAGCACTTGTCTCCTCCCTCGTCCGGCCGAGGACCTCGCGCCGGTAGGGGGGCACACCAGTGCCCGGGCCGCCCGGGTGGTCGGACTCGACGTGGCGCGCGCCCTGGCCGTGGGGCGGACCACTCCGGTGGCCGGCGACGACCTGGTCCTCGCTCGGGTCCGGATCCTCGTGCAGGCCGCGTGGGTCTTCGCCATCGGCGGCGTTCTCGAGGCGCTCGGCACCGACATCGACGTCATTCTCGACGTGTACGCCGTCCTCTTCGTCCTCGCTCTGCCGTTTCTGCGGTGGCCGCCGAGGCGACTGCTCATGGCCGCCGGGGTGCTGGCGGTGCTCACTGCGCCCGCCGACCTCCTCCTGGCGCACTTCGTCGGGGCCACCGACTCCTTCGACGAGCCGTTCGTCTCGCTGGTCGTGACCGGCGGCTGTCCGGCGCTGATCTGGTGGACGTCCATCCTCGTGGGACCGGCCGTGGGACGCTCCGACCTGGGCTCGGCTCGGGTGCGCACGACACTGCTGGCCGCGGGTGTGGGCCTGGCCGTCCTCGGTCACGGGGGAGGCTGGGTCTCGACGCACGTGTGGGCCGGTGGACGGCCGTTGACGGGACCGTCCGGTTGGTCCGAGCGCCCGGATCAGTGGGACCCGGTCTGGTTGACCGGCGCGGCTCCGCGCAGTGGCACGATCGTCGAGATCGCCGGCTCGGTCGGCGTCGCGTTCGTCGTCATCGCGCTGTGCCTGGTCGCCGCCGAGCGACTGCCCAGGGTGGTCGTGCCACTGGCCTCGGTGGGCTCGATGGCGCTCACGGTCTACGCGGGCAGCACCGTTGCGGCCTGGGCCCTGGGCACGATGGACTACGCCGACAACCGGTCGTGGCTGGCCTACGTCCTGGGAACCGTGGTGCTCGCCACCGCCTGGCGGCTGGCGTTCGGCAGGGGGTCGTTGGAGCGGCTGCTGACCTGGAGTTCGACCCGGGCGGCCGGGCAGTCGCGTCCGCCGTCGTCGGCCGAGCGAGAGCCGTCGACCTCGATGGGTGGCTGACCCCCCGTGCCTCGCAGGCCCGGTGCCGAGGTGCCCGCCGTGGGCCAGTCGTTCGGGCGTGCGAACTGCAAGGATGTCGACGTGGCCAGCCGGGTCCTCCTCATCGAGGACGACGCGACGATCGGGGAAGTCCTGACGTCGAGTCTGCGCAGCCATGCCCACCAGGTCTTCTGGGAGCGGACGGGTGCGGACGGGATCGCGCGGGCCGCGGCTTCCGCCGTCGACCTCGTCCTGCTGGACCTGGGGCTCCCCGACATCGACGGCGTCGAGGTCTGCCGGCAGCTGCGACGCACGCAACCAGGCTGTGTGCTCGTCATGCTGACGGCGCGATCGGCGGAGATGGACGTCGTGGTGGGCCTGGAGGCCGGCGCCGACGACTACCTGGTCAAGCCGATCCGGCTGGCCGAACTACATGCCCGGATCCGGGCCCACCTCCGTCGCAACGAAGAGGGTTCGATCGCGCCCTCGGTCCGAGCCATCGGCGACCTCGTCGTCGACGTGCCCCGTCGCCGGGTCACGGTCGCCGGACGGGAGCTTCGGCTGCGACCCAAGGAGTTCGACCTGCTGGCCCGGCTGGCCGCCGAGCCCGAGGTGGCCCACAGTCGTGAGACGCTCATGTCCGAGGTGTGGGACGAGCACTGGTTCGGGTCCACCAAGACCCTCGACGTCCACGTTGCGGCGCTCCGCAGGAAGATCGGGGAGGTCGCCGCCGCGGACCACGCCCACGTCCCGACCATCCTCACCGTCCGGGGTCATGGGTACCGGTTGCAGCTCGTGGCGCCCGATGCCGGCGGCACACCGCCCTAGCCGCCGTTGCTGAGTGCGCCCACCGTCGAGCGTTGCACCGCCGTCCCCTCGCCCCGGCCCGCCGCGGGCAGCAGGAGGGTGAAGACCGGCGGCGAGGGTCGGGTCAGTTCCAGCCGCCCCTGCTCCGCCTCGGCGAGACGCCGCGCCAAGGCCAGACCGATGCCGTGCCCGTTCCGTTGGTCGGCAGGCCGGGCGAACAGGACGCCCTCCGGTTCCTGCACACCCGGGCCCTCGTCCGCGACGTCGACCGCCACCGCCCCGGTGGCCTCGCGGACCGCCACCCGCACGGTGCCCCGGCCGTGCCGCGTCGCGTTGTCCACCAGCACGGCGAGCACCTGTCGCACCGCCGCGGCCGACGCGCACGCCTCCGGTGCTCCCGCATCGATCGTGACGTCCAGCCCGCGCCCCCGCAGGGCGAGCCGCTCGCGCCACTCCGGGGACAGGTCGCCCAGCAGTGCGGCGAGATCGATCGGGCCGGCCTGAGAGGCTCGCTGGTCACGGGCGAGGGCCAGTAGTTCGTCGATGGTGGTCTCCAGGCGATCGGCATCGACGAAACTGGCGGCGATCGCGGTTCGCGGATCCTGGTCGGTCCGCTCGAGGGCGGCTTCGAGTCGGAGCCGGAGGCCCGCGAGCGGCGTGCGCAACTGGTGGGAGGCGTCGGCGGAGAACGCCCGTTCCCGCGCGAGCAGATCGTCGAGTCGGACGGCGGTGGAATCGAGCGCGGCGGCCACCGCATCGATCTCCTTGATCCCGCCGCGCCGGTTGCGGACGCTGAAGTCACCCTCGCCCAGTCGGCGTGCTCCGACGGCCAGGTCCTCGATCGGAAGCGCCAGCCGCCGAGCCTGCCGACGCCCGACGAGCCATGCGGTCGCCACGGCCAGTGCTCCGAGCGCGGCCATGGCAGCCCAGACCGGGAGCACCTTCGCCCAGACGGCGCTGCGCGGAGTCGTGGCCCGCACCGCACCGATCACCTCGTCGGAGTGGGTGACCGGCACTGCCACGATGTAGTGGCCGCCGTCGGATCCGGCTCCGAACTCGCCATCGAGAGCGAAGTCGAGCTCATCACTGCCACCGCCCGCCCCGGAACCAGCCAGCCAGTTGCCGTCCCCGTCGTAGACGGCCACCTCGATGGGCCCGCTCTGGTCGATGTCCTCGATCTGGTCGTCGTCGTAGACGTCGGCGGACACATCGATCGCGACGGTCCGGGCCCGCTGCGCCAGGTCGCTGCGGGCGTCCTGCACCGCGTACTGGAGTACCGCCACAGCCAGCGGCACGCCGAAGAGCCCGATCGCCAGCACGGAGACCCAGACCGCCAGGCCGATGATCCGTCTGCGCACGAGTGGTCTCCGTTCCGCAGCTGACCCGGGCACCGCTCGGGTGGATGCCCAGCATGCCGCGCCCGGCCACGGGTGTCACTCACCCGCCTCGCCCGCAGGGATCCGCCGGTGATCAGTTCATGCTGGAGACGCCGCCGCGCGCCGGGAGGGAACCGGTCGCGCCGAGAGCCGCCCACCCGGTCCACGGGGCCAGCTTCAGCGTGGTCGGCGCCCGGCGCTGCGGGGGCGCGGGAGCGACCTCGAACGTGCTGGCCTTGAAGATCGTGTCGACGTCGCTCGTCATCAACTCGCTCGAGGTCCTCAGGAGCCGGGCCGTGATCGCTCCGTTCGTGGCGTCGCCGGCCAAGGTCGCCCACAGTCGTTGGAGAACGAAGTCGACGTACAGGTGCTCACTCGAGCTGTGCCGGGGGATGTGAACCTGGGCCGTCAACAACTGGGAGCCGGGCGGGGCGTCCATCGAGTCGGTGACGGTCCACTGCAACACGATGAAGCAGGTTCCGGTCGCCGCACCCTCCGGAGCGTGACCGTATTGGAGACGGTCGGCGTAGTTCACGAGGAGTGGTCTCAGGACGACGTTCTGGAAGATGCGGTCGAACGCCAGGTGCCGGAGGTCCATGTGATCCTCCCGTCGGTTGTCGGCAGTACCCCTCGAGCGGTCGCGCCGCCGGACTCGGTGTCGAACACTCACTCGGCCTCTGCGCTGGGGGTACTAGCACCTTTCAGCACCTTCCAGCGGAGTCGCTTTGGACGTTAGGACTTCGACTGCAAGCAGCAGCCCATGCGGTTGTAAAAACTTGGTAAACCCCGACCGACTGCGCCGGCGGCGGCGAACGCTCCGCCAGGTCGCCCGTGCGCGGGACGCCCCACGCACCGCCACCGTGGTCGGTGCGACGGCCAAGGCCGCGAGCGTGGACCAGGCGTGCGCATCGCTTGCTCCAAATACCCCCAGGGGGTATACCTGATGCACAGCCACGACCGAGGAAGGTGCCTGGGATGGACGCTCACGAGCACTCGTCGATGGACGGCCATGCCGGCCATGACCCCGGTGACCACGACATTGCCCACGGCCCGGGCGGCTCGGTC
>JAOPUQ010000332.1 GCA_025963425.1 Modestobacter sp.
GGTCGGCCGGGACCCGGCGCGGCCGCCACGACCGCGCCCCACGGTCCGGGTCGCGCTGTGGAGCTGAGCCCGGCCGCGGCTCAGCTGTAGGGCGGGCTGTCCGGCAGCGGTTCCGCGGCGGACACCCGGTCCGACGCCCGGGCGCCGACGATCGACTGCGCGCCGCCGGAGCCGGCCTGCGCCGGGTCCGGGTTGCCCTGCCGGGGCGGCGGGTCCTCGCCGAGCACGACCTGGCCCTCGGTCATCTCCGGGTCGCCGGCGACCCGCTCGACCGGGGCGCTGCCCGGGGCTCCCGGCAGGGTGTGCACGTCGTCGATGCCGGTGCCCTCCTCGGCGACCCTCACCGCCTCGGCGACATCGGCCCCGCTGCGCCCGTGGTCGGCCGGGTCGTCGGTGGGGTGGTTCTGCGTGGTCACGGGGACCTCCGGGCGCATCGTCGGGCTGAGGTGGCGTGGAGTCTGTTCCTCCCGGGCCGGTGCGACAAGACCGCGCGTCTCCCGGGCCCCAGCGTCCTCGCAGCCACCGCGTCGATCGTCAGGGCGGCGAACACAGCCGCCACCACACCACCCGGAGCAGACCGATGACCGCCAGCACCCACCCCGCCCGCCCGGAGCACCCCGTCGTTACCCGGACCCGGGAGAAGCGGGCCGCCGACGCCCAACTGAGGATCGCCGACGCGATCACCGCGTTCGCCGGGTCGATGGCGTTCGTCTATCTGCACGTCGTCGTCTTCGCGGCCTGGATGCTCTTCGCGGAGTCCAGCCCGTGGCCCACGCTGACCCTGGTGGTATCGCTCGAGGCGATCTTCCTGTCGACGTTCGTGATGATCGGGCAGAACCGTGCGTCCGCCTTCCAGCAGGCCAAGGCCGACCACGACTTCATCGAGCAGGAGTTGGAGCTGAAGACCAACACCGAACTGACCCGCGAGATCCACGTGCTCACCACGGAGCTGCACCGTCGAACGTTCGGCAGCTGAGTCAGGGGCGGCGCCAGTCGTTCGACGTAAGATGCGAACCGGCCTGCGGCCCCATCTGCAGCATGCCGCCGTCCACCGGCCACGAGGCACCGGTGACGTAGCCGGCCGCCGGCGAGGCGAGGAACGCCACGACCGCGGCGACCTCCCGGGCGTCCCCGGGCCGCCCCAGCGGGATGCCCGGTCGCTGGTGTCCCGGCGCGGTCGGGTCCTCGTCCTCCTGACCGGTCATCGCGGTCGCGATCTCGCCCGGGGCGACCGCGTTGACGGTGATCCCGTGCTCGCCGAGCTCGAGGGCAGCCACCTTGGTCAGCAGCCCGAGGGCACCCTTCGCGGCGCTGTAGGCGGCGTTGCCCACCCGTGGCTGGTGTTCGTGGACGCTGGTGATGTTGACGATCCGCCCGCCGCGCCCGGCGGCGACCATCCGCCGGGCGGCGCGCTGCAGGCAGAGGAAAGCACCGTCGAGGTCGGTGGCGAGCACCGTGCGCCAGGTGTCGTAGTCGGTGTCCAGCACGGTGGACACGTGACCGGTGCCGGCGTCGTTGACCAGGACGTCGATCCCCCCGAGCGCCTCGGCGAGCTCGTCGACGACGTCGGCCGCACCGGGCAGCTGGGTGAGGTCCAGGTGCCGTACCTCCGCCCGACGTCCGGCACGGCGGACCTCCTCGGCGGTCGCTTCCCCCTCCGCCTCGTCCCGGTACCAGGTGACCCCGACGTCGAAGCCGGACCCGGCGAGGGCGACGGCGATCGCCCGCCCCATGCCGGACTCCGATCCGGTCACGACGGCGACGCGCTGGTGCTGGCTGCTCCCGGGCATGGACGGCCGCTACCCGGGACGTTCCGGGTGGATGCAGGAACCCCGGAGGTCCTTCCCACCGGGTTGACTACAGCCGCCGACTCCTCGACCGGACGGAGCACCAGGTGACCGCCTCCCCCTCGAGGACCGCACCGTGAAGCTCGAAGGTGTCGAACTGCGACGGATCGTCATGCCGCTGGTCGCACCGTTCCGGACGTCGTTCGGTACGCAGACGGCGCGGGACATCCTGCTGGTCCGGGTCCGGACCGACGGCGCGGAGGGCTGGGGCGAGTGCGCCGCGCTCGGGAACCCGCTGTACTCGGCCGAGTACGTCGACGGCGCCGCAGACGTCCTCCGCCGGTTCCTGATCCCCGCGGTGGCGGCGGTGCCCGACCTGACCGCACAGGCGGTGGGGCGGGTGCTCGCCCCGGTCAAGGGACACCGGATGGCGAAGGCCGCCCTGGAGACCGCCGTCCTCGACGCCGAGCTGCGCGGCCTCGGCCAGTCCTTCGGCTCCTTCCTCGGCGCCGTGACCGACCGCGTTCCCTGCGGGGTGTCGGTGGGGATCATGGACTCGATCCCCGAGCTGCTCGACACCGTCGGCGGCTACCTCGACGCCGGCTACCTGCGGATCAAGCTCAAGATCGAACCCGGCTGGGACATCGAGCCCGTCCGTGCCGTGCGGGAACGGTTCGGCGACACCGCGCTGCAGGTGGACGCGAACTGCGCCTACTCCGTCTCCGACGCCCGGCACCTGGCCCGGCTGGACCCCTTCGACCTGCTGCTCATCGAGCAGCCCCTGGACGAGGACGACGTGCTGGGCCACGCCGAGTTGGCGCGCACCGTCCGGACCCCCATCTGCCTGGACGAGTCGATCACCTCGGCGCGCACCGCGGCCGCGGCCATCCGGCTGGGCGCCTGCTCGGTGGTCAACGTGAAGCCGGCCCGGGTGGGCGGCTACCTGGAGGCGCGGCGGGTCCACGACGTCTGTGCCGCGAACGGCGTGCCGGTCTGGTGCGGCGGGATGCTGGAGACGGGCATCGGACGGGCCGCGAACGTGGCGCTGGCGGCGCTGCCCAACTTCACCCTGCCCGGCGACACCTCCGCCTCCGACCGCTACTACGCCACCGACCTGACTCCCCCGTTCCGCTTGGAGGACGGGCACCTGGCGGTGCCCACCGGCCCCGGGCTCGGGGTCCTCCCCGACCCGGGTGTGCTCGCGGAGGTCACCACCGCTGTGGCGGAGGCGCCCCTGCGCTGAGGCGGTCCGGCACGGCCCGGGGTCGGTTCCGCGCCCCGGCGCTGTTCGCTCCCGGCGTGATGCCATGGCCCCCACCCAGGCCTCGGACGGCGTTCACTGGTGCGGCGTAAGCCCGTAATCAGGAGGGTCGCCGTCATGAGCCTGGCGGATGAGCACGACACCGAGCCGGCGCTGGACGCCTACTCGCGCGTGGTCACCACGGTGGCCGCGGAGATGACGCCGCACGTCGCCGCGCTGCAGGTCAGCGGGCCCGGCGGACGCGGCGGCGCCGGATCGGGCGTCGTCGTCAGTGACGACGGGCTGCTGCTGACCAACGCCCACGTCGTCGCCGGGGCAACCGGCGGGCGGGCGGTGTTCAGCGACGGATCGGAGGCGCCGGTCGAGGTGGTCGGCGCCGACCCGCTGTCCGACCTGGCCGTGGTCCGCGCCCGGGGCACGACCCCGGCGCCGGCGGTGCTCGGCGACGCGGCCACGCTGCAGGTCGGCCAGTTGGTGGTCGCCGTCGGCAACCCCTTCGGCCTGGCCGGTTCGGTGACCGCAGGTGTGGTCAGCGGGCTGGGCCGGTCGCTGCCCACCCGGGAGGGGCGGACGGCGCGGGTGGTGGAGGACGTCATCCAGACCGATGCGGCGCTGAACCCGGGCAACTCCGGCGGCGCCCTCGCCGATGCCCGCAGCCGGGTCGTCGGGATCAACACCGCGGTGGCCGGGTGGGGGCTGGGACTGGCCGTGCCGATCAACGACACCACCCGCCGGATCGTGGCGGCGCTGCTGCGTGACGGCCGGGTGCGCCGGGCCTACCTGGGGCTGGTGAGCAGCCCGGTGCCGCTGCCGGCCGACCTGGCGACCCGGACCGGACAGCGCCGTGGCCTGCAGGTGCTCGACGTGATCGCCGGGTCGCCGGCCGACCGGGCCGGCCTCAAGACCGGGGACCTGGTGCTGGAGGCGGGGCGGGCGCCGGTGGCGTCGGCGCAGAGCCTGCAGCGGCTGCTGTTCACCGAGGCGATCGGCCAGCCGCTGCCGGTCACCGTCGTCCGCCGCGGGGCGATGGTCGACGTCATCACGGTGCCCAGCGAGCTGACCGGCTGACCTGCCCACCGGCGCAGTGGCCCGTGTCCGAAACGCCCGGCCCGGCGAAATGGGTCGACCTGCCGATGGCCTCCGGTCGCCTCACTGGCTGCAATCGACACGCGGTACCCGACGCCACCGAAGTGCCCTGCTGATCGTGGCGGCGCTCCGCTGGGCCGCGTGGCAGTTGCGCAGAGGACGGGCAGTCGTGCTGCGCATCAGCCGGCGGCGTACCGGCCGCGGCTGACCCCCTGCGCGGAGTGAGTCCAGCCGGACGACGGGGCGCACGGAGCCGAAACCGCCGAAGCCCGAGGAGGGCACCGTGAGACTGTCGATGACCGCACTGCTCCTGCTGCTCCTCGCGCGGGCGGCGCCCGGGAACGGCGTCCCGGCCACGCCGCCCCGGACTCCGGCCCACACCACGCCCGAGGGGGACGGCGTCGTGGTGGGCAGTGGACCGGTCGTGGTGGACACCTACATCGACTTCCAGTGCCCGTTCTGCCGGGCCTTCGAGATGTCGTCCGGGAACGCGGTACGCGCCATGGCCGCCGAGGGTCTGATCACCCTCGTCGTCCACCCCATGGACTTCCTGGACCAGGCGTCCACGAACCACTACTCGTCCCGCGCCGCGTCCGCGTCCGGGTGTGCCTCCGACGCCGACCGGTTCGGCGAGTACTCCCAGGTGTTGTTCGAGAGCCAGCCCCCGGAGGGCGGCCTGGGACTGACCGATGAGCAGCTCGTGGAACTGGGGGGCGCGGTCGGAATGACCGAACCGGCCTTCGCCCGGTGCGTGCCGCAGCACGTCTACGTGCCGTGGGCTGACTACGTGACCCAGCGGGCGCTGGCACGCGGGGTCAGCGCTACACCCACCACCCTGGTCGGCGGGGTGCCGGTGCCCGCCAACGCGCGGGCGATCGCTGCGGCGGTGGCTTCGGTCGTGCGCTGAGACCGGCTGACCGTTGTCGCGTCGGCACACGACTCGCAGACCGTGGCCGACGAGGACCGGGCCCGCTCGACGCTCGACGCACGTTCCCGCGGGAACGTCCACCCTGCCCCGTCGTACGGACATCGGTCCGTACGAGTACGGCCCCCGAGAGGACGGCGATGGACGCCGACAGCCCCACTGCTGCGCTGTGCGAGAGGCTCCGGGTCGTGGAGGAGGAACTGGGCCAGCTCCGCGGGACCGCGGCCGACCTGCGCCGCCGGGTCGGCGAGCGCTGGGACGATCCCACCGACTCCGCCGAGAGAGCGGACATGATCACTTCCGAGGCGGAGCAGGAGGCCGTGATCGAGGTGCTCGAGAACCGGCGGGAGGACCTGCTCCGGCGCCTGGGCGAGCAGCGCTGAGTGCAGCCCCTCTCGATCATCTGACCGAGCTCGGCTGTCTGCGGCCGGTCGCCGACGAGCAGCCGTCCCCGATGCCGGTGTCGATCCGGCCGTTCCTGCGGTCCGTCGTACGCCGGGACCGACCCGTGCACGCGACGGGCGTAGCGCGCACAGGGCCGGGGCCCCACGAACGGGAGCAACAGCCCGCCCAGTCCCCCGCGCTGGTCGCTTCCCGAGGGTCATGACCGCGATGTCTGATCTTCCTGCATCTCCGGCGTCGACGATGAGTCTCGTGGACCTCACGGAACACGTCGTCGCAATGCGGGTATCTCGGTACGCGATTCTGCACCTACCTGCCGGGTCGAGCAGCGAAGCGGAACTGCAGCTGCCGGGCCGTGGTGCCCACAGCATCTCCTGGCCGGCCTCGACCGGCAGCAGGCCCTTCCGCAGTTCCGGCTCCCGGCAGGTGAGCATCTGTCGCACGTTTTCGAGGCGTGCGTGCAGCTCGGCCGGAGCCCGCCGGGCCGCCGATCGGCCGGGACGGTGCCGCCCGGGGCGGGGAACAGTAGGACGGCACCGGCGAGGCTGGACCGGCGATCGACTACCCGCCGCTGTCGGGACGCTGACCGGCATCCGCACGCTGACCGGCGTCCGCACGCTGACCGGCGCCGGGGCGCTGACCGGCATCCGCACGCTGACCGGCATCCGCACGCTGACCCGCGTCCGCACGCTGACCGGCGCCGGGGCGCTGACCGGCGTCCGCAGGGGTGCGCTCCTCGGCCCCGCTCGTGACCGTGAGGCGGACCGCGTCGAATGCGGGAATCTGGTTCGCGAACTGCATCATCGGCATCCGGTGCGATCCGTCGCCTGCCCAGGTCGCGCACTGGGCTTGGCCGGCAGCGGCCAGTCCCGGGATCTTGACCGTGACGGTATCCGGCGCTGTTCCGCCGCCGCCGTCCTCGGTCGCGACGAACACGGCCTGGCGCTCCGGCTCGGGCGCCCGGCCGATGTCGCCGAGCACGCGACAGGCCGTGTGGAAGTGCCCGCGGACGAGGCCGTTCCCGTTGAGGGTGGAAGGCTCGACGTAGTACCCGCCCTCCGCAGCCGGGAGGAAGCGGTCGCGCACCAGGTTCCGGGTCGACACCTTGATCGTGAACGCCTGGCCGACCGTCACCTCGTCCGGGGCCTCGGTGATCAGGAGTTGCGGGTTGTCCTCGGCCGCCGCGACCTCGCCGAACGCGGTCGCGACGCACGCCGGCCCGATCTCGAAACCGGTGTGTGGGGGCAGGTCTGAGTTCTCGCACGCCACCGGGAGCGGCTCGGCTGGCGCCGCCGCTCCGGCCACGGCAGCAGCAGACGCGCCGCCCCCCGCCGCGGCCAACGCGCCGCCCCC
>JAOPUQ010000340.1 GCA_025963425.1 Modestobacter sp.
GAGCGGTCGCAGAAGCTGAAGTACCACGTGCAGACCTCGGGGCGGTCGCTGCACGCCCAGGAGATGGACTTCAACGACATCCGCACCACGCTGCAGGCACTGTGCGCGATCTACGACAACGCCAACAGCCTGCACACCAACGCCTTCGACGAGGCGGTGACCACGCCCAGCGCGCACTCGGTCCGCCGGGCGCTGGCCATCCAGATGATCATCGACCGGGAGTGGGGGCTGGCCGGGAACGAGAACCCGCTGCAGGGCTCCTTCGTCATCGACGAGCTCACCGACCTGGTCGAGGAGGCGGTGCTCCAGGAGTTCGACCGGATCGCCGAGCGCGGTGGCGTGCTGGGCGCCATGGAGACCGGCTACCAGCGCGGCCGCATCCAGGACGAGTCGATGCTCTACGAGCACCGCAAGCACGACGGGTCGCTGCCGATCGTCGGGGTGAACACCTTCCTCGACCCGCACGCCGGTGAGGAGCCGCCGGCACCGGTGGAGCTGGCCCGGGCCACCGAGGCGGAGAAGCAGTCCCAGCTGGACCGGCTGGCGGACTTCCAGGCCCGGCACGCCGCGGAGGCAGCGGAGGCGCTGGCCCGCCTGCAGGACGCCGCGATGAACGCCGGCAACGTCTTCGACGCCCTGATGGACGCCGTCCGGCACTGCTCGCTCGGCCAGATCAGCGAGGCGTTCTTCGAGGTCGGGGGCCAGTACCGGCGGAACGTGTGAGACCCCCAGGGAGGATGGGGCGGTGACCAGCCCCCGTCTACCGGTGGACCCGATCGACGAGGCCGTGCGGCAGTGGCGGGCGCACGGCTGGGACGACGCCGCGGACGGCATGGCGGCGGTGACGTCGCTGATGCGTGCCCAGGCCATCGTGCTGGCCCGGGTCGAGGAGGTGCTACGCCCCCTGGGGCTCTCGTTCGCCCGCTACGAGCTGCTCATGCTGTTGTCCTTCACCCGCCACGGGGCCCTGCCCATGGCCCGGGCGGGCGCACTGCTGCAGGTCCACCCGGCCAGCGTCACCAACGCCGCCACCCGGCTGGAGGCCGCGCAGCTGGTCGTCCGCCGACCGCACCCGCAGGACGGGCGGGCGGTGCTGGTGGAGATCACCGAGGCCGGCCGCGAGGTGGCCGCCCGGGCGACCGAGCAGCTCAACGAGGGAGTCTTCCGCCGTCCGGGCCTGACCGGCGAGCAGGTGCAGACCCTGGTCGAGGTGGTACGGGAGCTGCGCCGCGACGCCGGAGACTTCGCGTGACCGGCCGCAGTGGCCATGCGGGCCGCCCCGCCGACGACCTGGGGACGGTGCTGGAGCTACCCCGCCCGCCCCGGCGGGTGGTCTCGCTGGTCCCCTCGCTGACCGAGGCGCTGGCGGTCAGCGTCCCCGACCGGCTGGTGGGCGCGACCGACTGGTGCACGCACCCCGCCGGCCTGGACGTCGTCCGGGTACGCGGGACGAAGAACCCGGACCGGGCGGCGATCGAGGCGCTGCGGCCGGACCTGGTGGTGGTCAACCAGGAGGAGAACCGGAAGCTGGACGTCGAGCGGCTGCGGGCGGCCGGGGTGCCGGTGTGGGTCACCGTCATCGAGTCGGTCGAGCAGGCGCTGGCCTCGATGGGCCGGCTGTTCGGCGAGGTCCTCGACGTCGGGACGCCGGACTGGCTGGCCACGGCGACCCGGGAGTGGGCCCGCCCGCCCGAGCTGCCCGGCACCCGGGTCGCCGTCCCGGTGTGGCGCGACCCGTGGATGGTGGTCGGCGCGCGCACCTTCACCGGTGACCTGCTGGGCCGCCTCGGCCTGGTCAACGTCTTCGGCGCCTCGGCCGACCGCTATCCGAGGGTCGAGCTGCCCGAGCTGCACGCCGCCGGCCCCGAGTTGGTGCTGCTGCCCGACGAGCCCTACGTCTTCACCGCCGGCGACGGCCCCGAGGCGTTCCCGGACACGGCCACCGTCCTGGTGAGCGGGCGGCAACTCACCTGGTACGGGCCCTCGCTCGCCACGGCGCGGGCGGACCTGCTCGCCGCTGTCACCGGGACGGGACAGGGAGCCGTCACCTAACTAACGTGTCAGACGGCAGCTCGGCGACGACGCCGGGCACCCGAACGAGAGGAGTCGCCGGATGCGCGACGCAGTCATCGTCGAGGCGGTCCGCACGCCCGTCGGCAAGCGCAACGGAGGCCTGTCCGGCGTCCACCCCACGGACCTGTCGGCCCACGTGCTGGAGTCCCTGGCGACCCGCACCGGCCTGGACCCGGCCCTGGTGGACGACGTGATCTGGGGCTGCGTCTCGCAGGTCGGTGAGCAGACCTACGACATCGCCCGCAACGCGGTGCTGGCCGCCGGCTGGCCGGAGAGCGTCCCGGGCACCACGGTCGACCGGCAGTGCGGCTCCTCCCAGCAGGCCGTGCACTTCGCCGCCGCCGGGCTGGTGGCCGGGCACTACGACGTCGTGGTCGCCGGTGGCGTCGAGTCGATGAGCCGGGTGCCGATGGGCTCCTCGACCCAGGGCCAGGACCCGCTGGGCGAGCGGTACCTCGAGCGTTACGACGGCATCCACCCCAACCAGGGCGTGGGCGCGGAGATGATCGCCGCGACGTGGGGCCTGTCCCGCACGCAGCTCGACGAGTTCGCCCTCCGCTCGCACGAGCGCGCCGCCGCGGCCCAGGACGAGGGCCGGTTCACCGCGCAGATCGCCCCGGTGCAGACCGCCGGCGGACTGGTGGCCCTCGATGAGGGCATCCGGCGCGGTGGCACGGTCGAGGGGCTGGCCGGGCTGAAGACCCCGTTCCAGGCCGACGGCGTGATCAGCGCCGGGAACGCCAGCCAGATCTCCGACGGCGCGGCCGCGCTGCTGATGATGACCGCGGAGAAGGCCCAGGAGCTGGGCATGACCCCGATCGCCCGGGTGCACAGCGTGGCGCTGGCCGGCGACGACCCGGTCATGATGCTCACCGCGCCCATCCCGGCGACGAAGAAGGTGCTGCAGCGCAGCGGCCTGCGCCTGGACGAGATCGGCGTGTTCGAGATCAACGAGGCCTTCGCCTCGGTGCCGCTGGCCTGGCTGGCCGAGATCGGCGCCGACGAGAAGGCGCTGAACCCCCTCGGCGGCGCGATCGCCCTCGGTCACCCGCTGGGCGGCTCCGGCGCGCGGATCATGACCACGATGCTGCACCACATGCGCGACGCGGGGATCCGCTACGGGCTGCAGTCGATGTGCGAGGGCGGCGGCCAGGCCAACGCCACGGTGCTCGAGCTGCTCTGAGCACCTGAACGACGGGACCCGCGGGGATCAGGTGACCCGGTCCCAGGGGGTCCTACCCCATGGCCGGCCACCCGGTAGGTGTGCCGACGATCAGGTCATCTGGTCCCGGCCGGGTCGCGGTCGCCGGGCTCGACGATGTGCACGTCGACCGCCCGGAACAGCCCGGGGGTGGTCAGCAGCACCGCCTTGGTCGGTTCCCCGACGTCCAGCGCGGGTTCCCGGCGCAGCACGGCGAGCGGGCGCAGCCGGGGGTCGGCCAGCACGTCGTCGACCAGCCCCCGGTCACCGCCGGTGAACAGCGCCACCACCGAGGCGGCGTGCGGCAGCAGCACCCGGACGGCGGTGTCCGCGGCATGCGTGACGACGGCGTCGGTCTGGTTGCCGCGCCGCCGGGCGAACCGCTGCTGCGACCAGCCCCCGGCCGCGGTGCGGCCCTGGACCTGCCGGGCGTCGACCTTGGAGACCACCAGCTCCGCGCCGTCGAACACCCCGACCGCCCAGCGGCCCCGGCGCACCAGCAGCACGGCCGCCCGGTGCGACTGCCGGGCCTGGGTGGTGAACGCGGTGAGCAGCGCCGGCCCCGGCGTCCACGGAAAGGGGGCCCGCAACGTCACCGCGGTGGTGTCGGCGCAGGTGATGCGGACCGTTCCGTCCGCCTGGTCGACGTCGGTGAAGGCGCCGTGCCGGTCGGCGACACCGTCCAGCCAGCGGCCCAGGCGCTCGGGGGCGACGCCGAGCTGTCGCCCGCCTCCGGCGGCGGGTCGGGGTCGGGTCACCGGTCGAGCATCGCAGGCCCACCCGGCCCGCCCCCACGCCTCCGTCGGGCCGGCGCGGGCCGGGTGCGGGTTCAGGAGGCGCCGGACCCACCGGTCACCGGCAGGCCGGCGGCCACCCAGCCCCGGTAGCCGCCGATCACGTCGGTGGCCCGGGTGAGGCCGAGCGCCCGCAGCGCGTCGGCGGCCAGGCTGGAGGTGTAGCCCTCCGAGCAGAGGACGACGACCTCGACGTCGTAACCGGTGGCCTCGGGCAGCCGCGCGTCGCTCGCCGGGTCGAAGCGCCACTCCAGCACGTTGCGCTCCACGACGAGCGCGCCGGGAACGTCCCCCTCGTGGGCCCGCTGCGCCGCCGGGCGGATGTCGGCCAGCACCGCGCCCTCCCGGAGCCGGGCGGCAGCCTGGCCGGGGAGGAGCCGGGTGATCCGGGAACGCGCCTCGGCCAGCAGTTGGTCGATGCTGCGGGCACCCGCGGGCCGGGCGAGGGTCGCGGCGGTCACCAGTCCACCCCGGCCCGCTCGGTGCCGGTGCGGACCAGCCCGGTGGACCCGATGCGGTAGGTGTTCATCAGCCGCAGCGGCGGGGTGTAGACGTGGATGCTCACCGCCGGCTCGGGCAGCGAGTTCTGCACCTGGTGGACGTGGTGCGGGCCGAACCAGCGGACCCGGCCGGTGGTCAGGTCGGTCGTGCTCTGGTGCGGCACCTGCTGCCCGCGCCGGGTCACCACCCGCTCGGTCATCGTGCCGCCGGCGATGGCGAAGGCACCGGCGGAACGGCCGTGGTCGTGCAGCGGCGTGCCCTGGCCGGGTAGCCAGGACAGCAGCCAGACCTGGACTCCGGCCAGCTCCGGGTACTGCGAGGGGTCGAGGACGGCGGCCGCCCGCGCCGGGTCGAGCAGGTGGGTCCAGCGGCTCTCCTCGCGGTACTGGACCAGCGGGGCCCACGCCTCGGGGTGCAGGGCGATGGCGACGGCGATGCCGGCCGCACCGGCGGGGCGGACGGCCGGGGCCGGCGGGGACGCCGGCGGAAGGACGGGGACAGCGGTCATCGAGGGCTCCTTCTCGGGGGGTCGCGCACTCGTCGCCCGGTCGGGGCGGGCACGCGGAGATGTCGGTCCGGGGGCGTCAGGGAGCCGGACAGAGCGCGCTGGCTACACGCACGAGGTCCACGGCGGACCGGCGGTGCAGCGGGATCGACACGGGAGGATCGAAGCAGCCGGTGCAATCTGCGTCAAGTCCATCGACTCAGTGGGTTTATCCCTGAGCGGCCGCGGCGACTGCGTTTCTCGGGGTGATGCGAGCTCAGCGGGCCAGCGCGGGGGACGGCACGTGCTCGGCGGGGACCACCAACAGCCGCTGGCCCAGTGCCACGGTGACCGCGGCGAGCCCGGCGGCCACCGTGGCGACGAGGAAGCTCACGTTCGCACCCGCGGCGTCGACGACCTTGCCGGCGACCGACGCGCCGACCGCCACGCCCAGCGCCAGCGACGTCCCGATCCAGGTGAAGGCCTCGGTCACCGCCGCCCGGGGCACGAGCACCTCGGCCAGGGTGAAGCAGCTGATCAGCGACGGGGAGACCGCGACCCCGGCCAGCACGACGAAGGGCAGCATCACCCAGATGTTGCGCACCAGCAGCAGCGGCACCGACAGCAGTGTCAGCACGACCAGCACCCCCAGCAGCCGGCGCCGCAGCGCCATCCGCCAGTGGACCGTCCCCCAGCCGATCCCGGCCGCCATGGAGCCGGCGGCGAGCCCGGCGATGAGCAGGCCGGACAGCGACCGGGCCGCCCGCTCGTCGGCGAAGGCGACCAGCGCGATCTCCAGGGTGCCCAGGATGGCGCCCACCGCGGCGCCCACCACGAACAGCACCCGTAGGCCGCGGACGCGCATCGCCGAGTGACTGCGCCGGTGCTCGCGCTCGGCCGGGGGCGGCTCGGTGCGACGCTGGGCGGCGAAGAGCAGGCTGCCGACCGCGGCCAGGGTGAAGGCGGTGACCAGCCCGGAGGTGGTGTGCCCGGTCGTGGACAGGAAGGTGACCAGCACCGGGCCCACGATGAACACGAACTCGTCGACCACGGACTCCATGGCCAGCGCCGCGGGCAGGGACGGCGTCCCGCGCAGCAGGTGCGTCCAGCGCACCCGGATCATCGACGCGACCGGCGGGATGCTCGCCCCGGCCGCCCCGGCGGCCAGGAACACCGTCCACAACGGCCAGCCGGCGCGCACCGACCACAGGAACGCGACCCCGGAGGCCACGAAGACGGCCAGCACCCCCAGCAGGACCCGGCACTGGGCGTGGTGGTCGGCCAGCCGGCCGATCACCGGCCCGGAGACCGCCGTGGCGATCGCGCCGACAGCGGCGACGGCGCCTCCGAGACCGTAGGAGCCCGTCTCGGACTGCACGAGCAGGACACTGCCCAGGCCGACCATCGACAGGGGCAGCCGGCCGATGAACGCCGCCGACACCATCGGCAGCGCGTGCGGGGTCCGCAGCACGTGCAGGTAGGGGTTGGGCACGAGCGGACAGGCCTCCGTCCGGGGGGTGGGTGCGCCGTCACGCTAACCGACCGGGGGGTCCACCGCGGGTCGACACCGGCCGGGTCCGGAGACGCCGCGGTCCCGTCGTCCTCCGGTCGGAGGGCGACGGGACCGCGGTCGTGCCGGGGCGGCGGGGCCCCGTCCGGCTCAGGCCAGGCGGCTCTTGAGGATCTCCAGCTCGTCCCACATGGTGCTGGGCAGCTTGTCCCCGAACTTCTCGAACCACTCGGTGATCTGGGGGACCTCCTCGCGCCACTCCTCGGGCTTGACGGCGAGGGCCTTCTCCACCTGCTCGGGCGTCATGTCCAGACCCGAGACGTCCAGCGAGTCCGGGGTCGGGACGTGGCCGACCGGGGTCTCGACGGCGGCCGCGGTGCCCTCGAGGCGCTCGATGACCCACTTGAGCACCCGGCTGTTCTCGCCGAAGCCCGGCCACAGGAAGCCACCGTCGTCGTCCCGGCGGAACCAGTTGACGTAGAAGATCCGCGGCAGCTTGCTGGCGTCGTGCTGCTTGCCGGTCTCCACCCAGTGCTTGACGTAGTCACCGGCGTTGTAGCCGATGAACGGCAGCATCGCGAACGGGTCGCGGCGGACGACGCCGACCGCGCCGGTGGCCGCGGCAGTGGTCTCCGAGGACAGCGTCGCGCCCATGAAGACGCCGTGGTTCCAGTCCCGGGCCTCGCTGACCAGCGGGATCGTGGTCTTGCGGCGGCCACCGAAGAGGATCGCCGAGATCGGCACGCCCTTCGGGTCCTCGTACTCCGGAGCCAGGATCGGGCACTGCGTGATCGGCGTGCAGAAGCGGCTGTTCGGGTGGCTGGAGGGCTCCGCGGAGTCCGGCGTCCAGTCCCGGCCCTTCCAGTCGGTCAGGTGGGCGGGGGCGTCGTCGGTCATGCCCTCCCACCAGATGTCGCCGTCGTCGGTCAGCGCGACGTTGGTGAAGACGGAGTTGCCCTGGTCGATGGTGCGCATCGCGTTGGGGTTGGTGTCCCAGCCGGTGCCCGGCGCCACGCCGAACAGGCCGAACTCGGGATTGAGGGCGTAGAGCCGGCCGTCCTCACCGAAGCGCATCCAGGCGATGTCTTCGCCCAGGGTCTCGACCTTCCAGCCCGGGATGGTCGGCTCCAGCATGGCCAGGTTCGTCTTGCCGCAGGCGGAGGGGAACGCCGCCGCGACGTAGTACGTCTTCTGCGCGGGGCTGGTCAGCTTGAGGATCAGCATGTGCTCGGCGAGCCAGCCCTCGTCGCGGGCCATCACCGAGGCGATGCGCAGCGAGTAGCACTTCTTGCCCAGCAGGGCGTTGCCGCCGTACCCGGAGCCGTAGGACTGGATCGCCCGCTCCTCCGGGAAGTGCACGATGTACTTGGTGTCGCTGCACGGCCACGGGACGTCGTCCTGGCCGGCCTCGAGCGGGGCGCCCAGGGAGTGCATCGCCGGCACGAACGGGCGGTCGGTGCCCATGGCCTCGAGCACGCGGCTGCCGATCCGGGCCATGACCCGCATGGAGACCACGACGTACTCGGAGTCGGTCAGCTCGACGCCGAACATCGGGTTCTCGGCCTCGACCGGTCCCATGCAGAACGGGATGACGTACATCGTCCGGCCGCGCATGCACCCGCGGTAGAGCCCGTTCATGACCGAGTGCATCTCGGCCGGGTCCATCCAGTTGTTGGTGGGACCGGCGTCTGCCTCGTCGACCGAGCAGATGAAGGTGCGGTCCTCGACCCGGGCGACGTCACGGGGGTCGGAGGCGCACCAGAAGGAGTTCGGCTTCTTGTCCAGCCGGGTGAAGGTGCCGGCGTCGACCAGCTTCTGGGTGAGCCGCTCCCACTCCTCGTCGGTCCCGTCCACCCACACCACCCGGTCCGGCGTGGTCAGCTCGGCCGTCTCCTGCACCCAGGCGAGGAGGCGGGCGTGCGTGGTCGGGGCGTTGTCGAGACCGGGCGTCGCCACGGAAGTCACGGCGTCTCCATCCTGTGGGTGGCCGGCGGGCGGGGGTCCCGCACCGGCGCTGGTGCTGACTGACGATCCACCCGGCCGCGACGTTGCGGCCGGGGGATCGGGTCAGGTTACCGAGGCCTCACCGGCCCCGATACCGCAGAGAGTGTTACGTATATGACGTCTTACCGCAGTGTGACGTACGTCGCGCTGGAATGTCACCCCGGTCGACGCCGGTCGCCCGGCGCGTTCCCGGACCGCAGCTGCTCCCGCCCCTGACCCTGCGGGGCATCACGTTCCGCAATCGCCTCGTCGTCGCTCCGATGTGCCAGTACTCGGCGGCCGACTGCCTGCTCGGTGACTACCACCTGGGGCACCTGGGCCGGTTCGCCCTCGGCGGTTCCGGCCTGGTCGTCGTCCGCGCGGAGTGACCGGCTCGGGAACGCCGAGGAGGGGGCCGTCCCACGCGTGTCCAGCGTTTCGGAACGGAGACCGGCCGGGCACCGCACGCGGCATGACCGTCACCGACCCGGACGTGCCCGACCCGCTGAACGACCCCCGCACCCTCCAGGCCGACCCCGGCGCCGTGGCCCAGGGCGAGGACCTCGCCTCCACCGAGGACGACGCCACGGCCACCGGCGAGGACGAGCTGGCCACCTCGGCGACCGAGGCCGACGAAGCCGGCGGCGGCGACGTGACCGGGGCGTGACGTGACCTGGGGTGACGCGCCGTGACCTGAGAGAACGTGTTCCTGCTGGTCGGGCGGGGTACCGGGGGGCCATCCGCCCGAGGGCTGAGCCAGGGCCCGGGGGAGTCGTCCGAGAGGGGCACCGATGGCCACCGGGGAGACCGGCTTCGCCGACGTCACGTTCGACCTGATCTCCGTCCAGTACCACTCACTGAAGGCCGGGCACGACTACGGCCAGTACGTCCGGGACGCCGAGAACGCCGGCCTGGACGACGTCGCCTCGTTCTTCCGCGAGGTGATGCAGCAGGACTCCGACCGGGGCGCCCGGTGCCATGAGTTCCTGAAGCAGCTGTCCGGCACCGAGCAGGCCGGTCCCGCCGCCACCTGAGTTCCCGGCGCCGGCGGCCCGGCCGGCCGCGTTCACGAGCGCTGTGCTGCGCGACGAAGCTGCCCAGACCACCATGGTGGGGTGATCAAGACCCCGCTGACCCGCTGGTTCGACCTGCAGGCCCCCGTCTTCGGCGCGCCGATGGCCGGCGTCGCCGGGGGTGAGATGGCCCGCGCGGTGTCCCTGGGGGGCGGGCTCGGGATGATCGGCGTCGGCAACACCACCGACCCCGACTGGCTGACCGAGCAGGCCCGACTGCCCGACGAGTCCGACGTCTCCTTCGGCGTCGGGCTGATGGCCTGGGTACTGGCCGACCGGCCCGAGCTGCTCGCCGCCACCATCGCCGTCCAGCCGGCGCTGGTTTCTGTCTCCTTCGGCGATCCCGGGCCCTATGTCGGCCCGCTGCACGACGCCGGTATCGCGGTGGCGACGGCGGTGAACACGCGGGAGGACGCCGACCGGGCACAGGAGGCCGGCGCGGACGTGCTCGTCGTGCAGGGCACCGAGGCCGGCGGGCACACCGGGCAGCGGGCGACGCTGCCCCTCCTGCAGGAGGTGCTGGCCGTCACCGACCGGCCGGTGCTGGCCGCCGGGGGCATCGCCACCGGCGCCGGGCTGGCCGCCGTGCTGGTCGCGGGTGCGGCCGGCGCCTGGATCGGCACCCCGCTGCTGGCCTGCCCCGAGGGGCTGAACAGCCCGGCGGCGCGCGAGCGGGTCCGGGGTGCCAGCGGTGACCGCACCGTGCTCACCCGCGCCTTCGACATCGCGCAGGGGTTCGCCTGGCCCGAGCGGTGGCCGGGCCGGGCGCTGGTCAACGAGTTCACCGAGACCTGGCACGGCCGGGAGGACGAGCTCCGGGAGGACACCGCCGCGGCCCACCTGGTGCGCGCCGCGCGCCGGGACGGCGACCTCGACCACTCGCCGGTCTACGCCGGGGAGTCGGTCGGGCTGGTCACCGGCGAGGAGTCGGCCACCGACGTCGTCCGCCGGCTGGCCGCCGAGGCCGAGGCGACGCTGCGCAGGGTCCCCCGGCTGCTGACGTCCTGACGGCCCGGGGCCTGCTGCCGGGCGGCAGCGGTAGCCCTTCCTCAGCCCGCTGACCGATGCGTTCGCGGGCCACCGACATCAGGTCGGCGCGGTGAAGCGGCCGGCGGTCGCCGCCTTGCCGGCCGACGTCGACGGATGCGCGAGGACGAGCAGGATGTGGGCCGGCTGGTCGTCCACCAGGAGCCAGCGGTGGCGGAGCGAGGCCGGGTGCGCCAGCAGGTCCCGCGCCCCGAGCCGCCACACGCCGACGCCTTCGACCTCGACGTCCAGCGCGCCGCTGATCAGGTAGACCGCGAGCTCGGCCTCCAGTTGGAACCACTCGGCCAGGTGCTGGTGGGGTTCGACGAGGTACTCGATCACCTCGAGGGGGCTGGCGGACTGCATGATCAGCGCCCGCCCGAGCGCGGCGTCATCCCGGTTGGCGACCGGCAGCATCCGCCCGTCGGCGGCCCGGACCACGGTGACCATCGTGTTCTCCGGCGCCGGCAGCAGAGCCCCCGGAAGCACCCGGAGCGCTTCGGCCAGCCGGTAGGTGGTGACCATCGACGGCGCGCTGGCGCCGCGCTCGATCTGGCTCAGGAAGGGCTGACTGATCCCGGCCTCGGCGGCGAGCTGGCGCATCGACAACCCGGCCCGCTCACGCAGCTGGCGGATCTCGGCCCCGATCCGCTCGGCCAGCGCCGGGGCAGACATCGGTTCGGTCATGTCAGCCGGGGACGACGCTGGCCGACTGCCGGTGACCGAGGACGGGCCGACCCCGGCCCCGACGGCCACGGCGACCACTGGTGCCCGGACTGGGAGCTACGGCTGCCGCCCGTCGGGAACCCGCCATGTTCTCGAGTATGCGTGGGCCCGCCGGCGGATGCGCCAGAGCTGACGCGCAACACGAGCATCACCCGTGTGGTGATGCGCTGTGCGACACCGCTGCGCCGGGCGGGGTCAGACGGTGCAGCTGTCGTCGGTGCACCCCTCGGCCGCCGGCACGGTGAGCAGCGGGTGGCTGTCGGCCCAGGCCCGCTCCAGCAGCTGCAGCAGCACGTCGGCGGGCTGCGCGCCGGCGGCACCGTAGGTGCGGTCGACGACGAAGAACGGCACGCCGGTGGCACCCAGCGCCCGGGCGGTGGCGGTGTCCTCGGCCACGGCGGGGAGGTACCGGCGGTCGGTGAGCGCCGCGCGGGCCTCCTCGGCGTCCAGTCCGGCCTCGGCGCCCAGCTCCACCAGCGCGTCGACGTCGAACACCGAGCGCTGCTCCTCGAAGTAGGCGTGCAGCAGGCGCTCCTTGACCACACCGCCCAGCCCGCGCTCGGTGGCCAGGTGCAGCAGCTGGTGGGCGAGCAGGGTGTTGCCGCTCTCGGCCTCGGCGAGGTGGTATTCCAGCCCCTCGTCGGCCGCGACGCCCTCGACGTGGGCCAGCTGCCCGCGCATCTCCTCGACGCTGCGCCCGTACTTGGCGGCCAGCGCGGGCAGGGTCGGGTGCGTCTGGCCCTCGGGGACGCTCGGGTCGAGCTGGAAGGAGCGCCACACCACCTCGACGGAGTCGGCGTGAGCGAACCGCGACAGCGCGGTCTCCAGCCGGCGCTTGCCGATGAAGCACCACGGACACACGACGTCTGACCACACCTCGACCTGCATGCCCGGGACCAACTCGGCCCGGGGCCGGCTCATTCCAGCTCGTCGGCCTGCGGCGCCCAGGCCCGCGCCCTGCCGTTACCGGGGGTGGGGTCGAGGAACACGTACCTGACGCCTGGGTGCCGGGCCACCAGCCGGCGCTCGGCCTCGTCGGCGGCCCGCTCTATGTCGGCGACGGTGGCGGTGTCGGCGAAGTCCACCTTCGCGGCCACCAGGAGCTGCCCGGGGCCGATCACCGAGGTCAGCAGGAAGGGGACGTCGTCGACCTGCTCCATCGCGGCCAGCTCGTCCGTGAGCTCCTGCTCGGTCGCCCCGGGCATCGCCTGGCCGATCAGCAGGGAGACGTTGGCTTTCGCCAGGACGCCGGCCACCAGGATCAGCAGCACGCCGATGAGGATGGCGGAGACGCCGTCCCACACCGGGTCCCCGGTGACCTGCTCGAGGAACAGGCCGAGCGCGGCGAGGACCAGGCCGACGAGCGCCGCGCTGTCCTCGAAGGCGACCGCCTTGACCGTGGTGTCGGTGGTCATCCGCAGGTACCGGCGGGAAGTGGTGTTGCGCTGCCGGGCCTCGCTCCGGACCTGGCGCACCGCCTTGACCAGGGAGCCCGCCTCGAGCACGAAGGAGACCGCAAGCACGATGTAGGAGATCGTCGGCGAGCCCTGCTCCTCGCCCTCCCGGATGGTCTGCACGCCCTGGTAGATCGAGAAGCCGGCGCCGACGGCGAAGGTGCACAGCGCGGCGAGGAAGGCCCAGAAGTAGGTCTCCCGGCCGTAGCCGAAGGGGTGCCGGGCGTCGGCGGCACGGGTGCCGCGCTTGAGCGCGATGAACAGCAGTACCTCGGTGACGGTGTCGGCCAGCGAGTGCGCCGCCTCGGACATCATCGCCGAGGAGTGGCTGATCAGACCGCCGACGAGCTTGGCGACGGCGATGGCCAGGTTGACCGCGCCGGCCAGGACGACGGTGCCGGCCGACTCCCCGCCGGAGCCCTTCTCCGCCTTGCCCCCACCGCGGCCCGCGGTGGCCGCCTCGACCGGTGCGTGCCCGGGGGCCGGGGCTGGTTGCGTCATGCGACCACCGGTGCCCCGCCGGAGCCGGGGACAATCCCGACGCGCGCGCCGACTGCCGGGGAACGTCGCCGTCGGCCCCTCCTTGGCGTTCCTGAGCCTGATGGCCCCCTCCTTGGCGCACCTGAACTCGCGAAGGGGCCCAGGAGGAAGTCCTTCCGCCAGGAGGGGGCCCCTTCTCAGCGGACGCCGACGAGGTCGACGACGAAGACCAGGGTGGCGCCGGGCTTGATGACGCCGCCGGCCCCGCGGTCGCCGTAGGCCTTGCTCGCCGGGATGGTCAGCCGGCGGCGGCCGCCGACCTTCATGCCCTCGATCCCCTCGTCCCAGCCCTGGATGACCATGCCCACGCCGAGCTGGAACTCCAGCGGGTCGCCCCGGTCCCAGGAGGCGTCGAAGTGCTCGCCGCCGTCGTGGGTGACCCCCACGTAGTGGGCGCGGACCAGGCTGCCGCGGGTGGCCTCGGGGCCCTCGCCCACCACCAGGTCCTCGACGACCAGGTCGTCGGGGGCCGGTCCGGTGGGCGGTTCGACGTCGGGGCGGGTCAGCTCTGCCACGGTGGTGCTCCTCGGCTCGGCGCCGGGGCCCGTCCCCGGCGGCACTGGAGCCCATCCAAGCTGCCCGCGCTCCACCCAGCCAGAGGGGGCCCGCCCGCCGGGCCACCGGAGCACCGTGGGGCGGCCGGACGGTAGGTTGCGTGCGCGGGTGGGTCGACGACGACCGCCGCTGGCGCGCACGGCGAGCCGGACCGGGGCCCGCGGTCCATGGTCGCGCGGTGCTGGAGGTGGGTGTGGTCCCGGATCTCCCCTCGGGATCCGCGGGCGACGACCTCTTCGCCGACGGTGGTGAGTGCGGCCGGCTGATGGCGGCCCACGACTGGTCGGCAACCCCGCTGGGCCCGGTGACCGCGTGGCCGGCCAGCCTGCGGTTCGCCGTCCGTACCGTGCTGGCCTCGCGGTTCCCGATGGTGCTCACGTGGGGTCCGCAGTACCTGCAGTTCTACAACGACGGGTACGCCCCCCTCATCGGCGCCAAGCACCCCGCCATCGGCGAGGACATCCGGAACACCCTGGCCGAGGGATGGGCGGTCCTGGCCGGGCCGGTCGAGCACGCCATGGCCACCCGCGAGGCCTCCTGGCTGCCCCGGATGCCGCTGCTGCTGGAGCGTGCGGGCTACCGCGAGGAGACCTACGTCACCATCTCCCACGCCCCGGCGTTCGCCGACGACGGGACCGTGGTGGGGATGCACGGTGTCTGCACCGAGGTCACCGGTGAGGTGCTCGGCGAACGACGGCAGCACCTGCTGCACGACCTGGCCTCGGCCGGCGCCCGGCTCGGGGGCGATCGCGAGGTCGTCACCGCGATGTGCGCGGCGCTGGCCGCCGACCGGCTGGACGTGCCGTTCGCCGCGGTCTACCTGCTGGACCCGGGAGACACCCGGTTGCACCGGGTCGGCGCCGTGGGCTGCCCGCCGGAGGTGCTGCCCGAGGTCTGCCTCACGGCCGCCGGGCTGCCCCGCGACGTGAGCGGGCTGGGCCTGCGCGGCGGCAGGTGGGACGACGTCGTCACCCGGGCCGAGGTGCTACCGCTGCCGGCCGCGACCGGGGAGGAGCCGATCGGCTGGCTGCTGGCCGCGGTCAGCCCCAACCGCGCCCTGGACGAGGGCTACCGCGCCTTCCACGAACTGCTGGCCGGCCAGTTCGCCGGGGCCGTCGGCAACGCCCGGGAGTTCGACGCCGAGCGGCGGCGGGCCGAGTCGCTGGCCGAGCTGGACCGGGCGAAGACCGCGTTCTTCTCCGACGTCAGCCACGAGCTGCGCACCCCGCTCACCCTGCTGCTCGGCCCGATCAGCGACGTGCTCGCCGACGCCGCCGACCCGCTCCCGGCCGCCGCGCGCGACCAGCTGAGCCTGGCGCTGCGCAACGGCCAGCGGCTGCAGCGCCTGGTCAACGACCTGATGGACTTCGCCTCGATCGAGGCCGGCCGGGCCAGCGCCGTCCGGGTGCGGACCGACGTGGGCACGTTCACCGCCGAGCTCGCCGGCGTCCTGCGTGCGGCGGCCGAGCGCGCCGGGCTGCAGCTGCGCGCCGACTGCCCGCCGCTGGACCGGCCGGCCTTCGTCGACCCGCGGCTGTGGGAGATGGTGGTCCTCAACCTGCTGTCCAACGCGGTGAAGTACACCTTCGTCGGCAGCATCGACGTGGCGCTGCGCACCGCGGGTGACCGGTTCGTGCTCACCGTCGCCGACACCGG
>JAOPUQ010000342.1 GCA_025963425.1 Modestobacter sp.
GCCACGCTGAGCACCATCGGCGTCGCGCCGGCGCCGTCCCGCGCCGACGGGCCGATGCGCCTGGCGGTCAGCCGCAGCCGCCCGCCGGCCCTGGTCACCGACCTGGCCGCGCGGCTGGACGCCGAGCTGGTGCCGATGGGCTCGGCCGGGGTGAAGGCCATGTCGGTCGTCCGCGGCGCCACCGACGCCTACGTGCACGGCGGCGGCCAGTACGAGTGGGACTCCGCCGCGCCGGTCGCGGTCGCCCGCGCCGCCGGCCTGCACACCAGCCGGCTCGACGGGTCGCCGCTGCGCTACAACCAGTCCGACCCGTACCTGCCGGACCTGCTCATCTGCCGGCCCGAGCTGGCCGACCGGCTGCTCGCCGAGTTGGCTTCGCTGATCGCGTGACCTGCCGGGATGACCGCGGCCTCGGTGGGACAGACGCCCGAGTTGGGCGGCCTCGTGGATCGGCGGCAGACGGTGGCGTCAGTTGATCGACTTCGTCTGGGGCACGGATACAGAGCCTGGCTGGATCCAGACGCGAGTCATGACGACCGGAGAGGATGCCGCTCGGTCGAAGTTGGCCCAGTCGATCAGCGACATCGAGCGGCCACTCGACGACGTCATCGCCGCGGCGAGGAACGACCTGCAGTCGAGCGGGTCGTCCGACTGACCGGAACGCTCACGGAGCTACTGCCGCTGTGCGCTGCCGGACGGCCTGCAGCGGAGGCGACCAGCTCCCGCCCGCGCTGTTCCCGGCCATCGCGGAGCAGTCCCCGACGGTCTCCCCGGCTTTCCAGGGGACTGCGCCTCAGGCCGCCCCATGTGCTGGGTGGCATGAGCATTGGGGCCGGGGGTCAGCGCGGGGTGTCGGAGAGCGCTTCGTCGGCGAACTCGGCGGCGTTCTGGCTGAGCGAGTCGCTGTTGAGGTAGCCCCACATCCGCGCGTCCGTCGTCGGGTCCAGGTAGACGACGCTGGCCGCGCCCTCGGTGCCCGTGCCCAGCACCGGTGCGGTGAAGAAGTCGATGGTGTCGGGGGTCAGACCACGCAGGGAGTAGGCCATGGAGAGCAGGTCGGTCGCGCCCAGGCTGTCGTCGACCGCCACGGCACCGGTGACCGTCCGCAGCACCGAGTCCAGCTGGCCCGGGCTGGTGAAGACACCGCCGCTGAACAGCTTGGAGAACATCGACCGCAGGTAGTTCTGCTGCCGCTTGACCCGGTCGAAGTCGCCGCCGGGCAGGTCGTAGCGCTGCCCGACGTAGTACCGGGCCTGCTCACCGTTGAAGTGGTTGAGGCCCTGGGTGAAGGTGTACGGCCCGTTGCTGGTGGTCTGCGGGACCACGATGTCCACGCCGCCGAGATCGTCGGTCACCTCGATCAGCCCGGCGAAGTCGATCGCGGCGTAGTGGTCGATCCGGACGCCGGTCAGCTGCTCGACCGTCTGGATGAGCAACGTCGGGCCACCGAAGGCATAGGCCGCGTTGATCTTGTTCTTGCCGCGGCCGGGGATGTCCACCCAGGAGTCACGGGGGATGGAGATGACCTGGGCGTGCTGCCGGTCTCCCGAGAAGCGGGCGATCATGATCGCATCGGAGCGGGCGTCCGGCGCCTCGCCGGGGGCGACCTCGGCCCGGGTGTCCGACCCGACCAGGAGGAAGGTGATCGGGGCCTCGCCACTGGCGCTGGGCGCAGCCGGCCGAGAGCCCTCGTCGATACCGGCGAAGACGTCGCCGACCCGGTCGATGTTGCTGCCGTACCGGCTGCTCAGGTACCAGGCACCGCCACCGATCAGCAGGGCCAGCACCAGCGCCAGCGCACCGAAGCTGATCAGCGCGCGGCGCCACCAGCGACGCCGGCGCGGCTGCGGCGGATCGCCCTCGTCCGCTTCGGCGCCCTGCTCCCAGGGCATCTCGGCCGCACCGGACCCGGTGTCGGCGCGCTCGGTCGCCGACTCCGCCGATTCCGGTTCGCCGTGGGCGTGCCTGCCCACGCGTCGCTCGCTCATCGCACGTTCCCCCGTCGGATCCAGGACACAGCGGACCGTGTGCCACACCGCGGGTCCGCCGGCGTGGTCTCACCGCGGAGGTTATCGCCGCAGTCCGTCCGGACGGCGGACCCGGATCGGTTCGCCGACATGATGTGACCCCTCCGCCGCATTCGCCCCAGGTGCCACACCCCGGGCTCCCCCGGCCCTGCCGCGCGGACGCCGGTCGCCCCTGCCGCCCACGGGCCATGGCCGAGTCCACAGGCCGATGACCTCAAGGGCCGCCCGGAGCTGCCGATGATCTGTTCATGACCGTGCTGTTCGTGTGCACCGGGAACATCTGCCGATCGCCCCTCGCCGAACGCCTGGCGTCCCGGTGGCTCGGCGGTCTCGTGCCGGTCGGCAGCGCCGGGACGCACGCGGTGGACGGCCGGCCGATGCACCCGCTGTCGGCCGCGGTCCTGGAGCGCCATGGCGGAACGGCCGACGACTTCCGCTCGCGCCTGCTCACCGAGCAGGTCGTGGGGAAGGCGGCCCTGGTGCTCACGATGACCGAGGAGCACCGGGACGCGGTGCTGCGGCTGAGCCCACGCACCCTGCACAGCGCCTTCACCCTGCTGGAAGCGGCGACCCTGCTCACCGACGACCGGCGCAGCTCGTTCGCCGGCATGGCTCTTTCCGAGCGCCCCGCGGCGCTGGCGAGGCAACTCGCCGAGGCGCGCGCACTCCGTGGCCGCCGTCGCACGGGCCCCGACGACATCGACGATCCGATGGGCGGCTCGGCGTCGACCCACGACCGGATCGGCGCGGAGGTGGCCGCGGCCGTCCGGTCGGTCACGGACGCACTCCGCGGTGGTGCGGTGGAGGATGCCCACACCGTCCGGATGCGCCGCCTGCCGCCGGTCCCCGCAGGAACTCACCCCGCCCGGATGCGGTGACCGCCGGCGTCGGTCACGCCTTCCCGGCGAGCGAGCCCGCCCCACTGAGGGAGTCCCACTGGGCGCGCAGACCGGACTCGATGTCCACCGTGGGACGCCAGCCGAGCACCTCGCGGATGCGGTCCGCCGCGCCACCGGTTCGCCGGACGTCGCCGGCCACCGCGGCTGTCCGGTTCACTCGAAACTCGCGTCCGGCAACACCGGCGAGGATGTCCAGGACCTCGTTGATGCTCGTGCTGGACCCGCCCGACACGTTGAACACCGAGCCCGGCTCGACCTCCGACCGTGCCGCCCGGAGGTTCGCCTCGACGATGTCGTCGACGTAGGTGAAGTCCCGCACCTGCTCCCCGGTCCCGTAGAGCTCGATCGGCGCATCGGCCAGTGCAGCGCGGATGAACCTGTTGAACGCCATGTCCGGCCGCTGCCCGGGCCCGTACACCGTGAAGTAGCGGAGCGACACGGTCGGCACCGCGAAGTTCTTGGCATACAGGGTGCACAGCTGCTCAGCTGCCAGTTTGGTGACTCCGTAGGGGCTCAGTGGCCGAGGCAGGTCCACTTCCCGCGTCGGGTAGGTCTCCGCGTCCCCGTACACCGAGGAGGACGAGGCGTAGACCAGCCGTCGTAGATCCGGAGCGCGCCGGGCCGCCTCCAGCAGACGCTGGGTGGCGAGGACGTTGGCGTCCACGTAGTCGGCGAAGTCCCGCCCCCACGACTTCCGGACACCCGGTTGACCCGCCTCGTGAAAGACGACCGTCACCCCGGCGAGGAGCTCGTCGAGGTCCGCGTCGTTCAGGTCCGCGTTGACGAACGTGAAGTGCGCAGCGGGGATGGCGGCGAGGTTGGCGTGCTTCAGCGCGACGTCGTAGTAGTCGGTCAGGGAATCGACCCCGATGACCTCCTCACCGGCCGCGACCAGGCGCCTCGCCAGGGCGCTGCCCACGAAACCGGCCGCCCCGGTGACCAGGACACTCATGACTCGTTCCCTCCAGATGGGGCGGTGCGGGGACCGAGCTGCGCAGGACCACCTCGGTAGATCTCCTCCAGCCCGGTCCAGATCGTCTCCGGGCGGAAGTCGCGCAGGGCACGCTTGCGCGCAGCCTTCCCGGCCGTCCGTACGGCCGCGATGTTCCCGAGGCGGTCGCGGATGGCGGTGGCCAACTGCGCCACGTCGCCCACCGGCACCAGCCAGCCCGTCACATCGGGGACGACGGAGTCCCGCGCCCCCGTCGCGGTGGTGGTGATGGTCGGGACCTCGGCCAGGGCGGCCTCGAGCACCACGTTCGGGAAACCCTCGCGGCGCGTCGGCAAGCAGAGCACATCGATGGCCGCGTACACGGGATGCAGGTCGAGGGTCCAGTCGATCCGGATCACCCGGTCGCCCAGTCGCTCGATCGCCGGAACCAGCCGCTCGTCCTCCACCGGACCGACGAGCAGCAGGCGGACCGGCAGGTCGGCCAGGCGGGCGAAGGCGTCCAGGAGATCCGCGACGCCCTTGTCGGCAGCCACCCGCCCGACGAAGCCCACGAGCAGATCCTCCGGGCCCACCCGCCACTCGGCGCGCACAGCCTGCCGGTCCACGTGCGCGAGACCGTCGTCCCAGCGTTCGGGGTTGACGCCGTTGCTGCTGCCCTGGGCGAGCACCCGGGGCGCGTCGCGCCTGCCGAAGAGCCGGTACCTGGTCGCCTCGTCGAGCAGGCTCGCACTCACGCAGACGACGTCCGTCGCCAGGCGCACCGTGAGCCGCTCCATCAGCCAGAGCAGCCGCCTCTCCCGCGCACTGCCGGCGCCTTCCAGGCGCAGGCCGCGCATGACGTACACCCGGACCGGCACGCGCGTCAGCCATGCCGCGATCGAGCCGAGCAGCCCGGCCTTCGGCGTTCCCACGTTGATCACGCTCGGCCGCAGCCGTCGCAACAGGCGAACCCATCCGACCAGTGCCAGCAGGTCCTTGGCCGGGCTGATCTCGCGGTTCATCGGCAGCGGGTGCGTGATCACCCTCTCCCGCGCTTCGACGGTGTCCAGCAGTGGCCCCGGCGAGGTGACGAGGTGCACGTCCCAGCCCCGCCGGCGGAACCAGGCCAGCTGTCCGCGGAGGAGCGTCGCGGCCGACTCGGGGACGGTGACGCCGTAGACGATCCTGTCGGGCCGGCGCGGACCCCTCACGCGCTGCGCACCCCGTCGAGGCGACTCGGACGCATCGCGTCTCCGGACGGTCCCGACGAGCACCGTGGGGCTGACCGCTCGGCGCTGGTGGGGAACACCGCCACACCATACGAAACCACCCGTGACTCCAACTCGTCGGTTGCTGCCCGGGCGCGGCCTGCCGGTCTGCCATGCTGGCGGAGGACCCTGCACGACCACTGGAGGACTTCGCCCCGTGATGTACCTCGTAGGGGCCGGCGGCTTCGGGCGCGAGACGCTGGACGCCCTCCTCGCCACGCTCGGGGCGCCGCTGGACCCCACGTCCGGAACGGTGGCCTTCCTCGACGAAGGACTCTCCGGTCAGCAGGTCCGCGGGCTCCCCGTCCACCCGATGGACCACCCCGCCCGCGGAGACCATGTCGTCGTCGCGATCGCCGCGCCGGCCGTCCGCCGCCGATTGGCCGGGGTGTGCAGCGCCGCGGGGCTGGTGCCCAGGACGGTGGTCCATCCCGCGTCCGTCATCGGGCCGGAGACGACGCTGGGCCAGGGCTGCGTGGTGCTGGCCCTCGCGCACGTCTCGTCATCGGTCACCATCGGCGACCACGTCCAGATCAACTACAACGTCTCCATCGGGCACGACTGCGTGCTGGCGGACTTCGTGACGGTGCTGCCCGGCGCCAACGTCTCCGGGGCGGTGCGCCTGGAGGAGGGAGCGACCGTCGGTGCCGGCGCGGTGGTCCTGCCCGGACTGACCGTCGGGGCCGGAGCGATGATCGGCGCCGGCGCGGTGGTCACGAAGGACGTCGCCCCGGGTCGCACGGTGAAAGGGGTGCCCGCCTCCTAGGCGGGCCCCAGCACCCGCGCCGTCGCGTCGACGGGGCTCCAGCGGGCGACCGTCAGGTGAAACCGGGAGCGACGCTCGGCGCGGGACGCAGCCGACGCTCCTCTCGAACGACGAGCACCGCGGCGACCATCTGTACGGCGGCCACCGCCGACTCGCTGAGAGCGAACGCGGCGGACGCCCCCGAGGCTCCGTACAGCCGGCCACAGATCAGCATGCTCGCCACGCCGACAACGGCACCCACGGCGGTGCTCCAGAGCAGCAACCCGGTCCTCGAGCGCGGGACCAGGACATGTCGCCCGAGGGACGTGCTGAGCGAGCTGGCGAGGAACGCGAGACCGAACCCGACGAAGACAGCCCTCCCCACGGCCAGCTGGTCCCCGAAGAGGATCCGCGACGCCCACGGACCGAGCAGGATGATCGCGGTCGCCCCCGCCAGGCCCAGCACGGCGTGCGCGGACAGGGCGATGGCTGCCCGCCGCCGCCCCTGCGCGCCACCGACCTCTGCCACCCAGCCCTGCACGGAATTGCTCAGCGTGCTGATGCTGGACAGACCGAATCGGTAGAGCCGTTCGGCCGAGACGAAAACGGCCAGGGAACCGACGGGCAGGACCGCTGCGGCGATGGCGACGGGCGCGGACGAGTAGGCGCCGGCGATCACCATGGTCGCAGCGGGGACACCGCCCCCCGCCAACGACCTCGCCAGCTGCGGGAGGGCCGGCCACCTGGCTCCGGAATCGGGCCTGTGCTTCAGCGTGAAGGCGTACACGCCCGCGCCGGTGGCGACGGCCATGACGACGGGATACAGGACGAGCGGGCCCCCGGCAGCCACGACCAGCATGGAGACGAGCGTCCCCAGGAGCCTCGGGCCCGCGTCGTAGCGGGCTATCCAGCCGGGCCTGCCGGCTCCGACGCAGAACCATGCGGGAGACAGTCCGTTGATCATCATGCTCGCTGCCATCAGGACCGCGAGCAGCGCCGAACCCTGCGGTGCGAGCACGGTCGCCAGCACCGCACCGACCGGCAGGACGGCGACCAGGAGCACCATCCGGGCACAGATGCTCTCCCGGTACAGCGAGGACTGCTCGGCCGGCGTCGCCCTCGCCACCCGCGTGGGCCCGGCGAGGTTCCAGCCGAACAGGACGACCAGGGCGAGGAAGGCCCCCACGGACTGACCGACTCCGAGCGCTGCCCAGTCCGGGGCATCACTCAGCCGGGCGATGACCGGGAGCACTGCCAGCGGCCCGATCGCCGACACCAGTGATAGACCGGAGAAGCCGAACAGCCGCCTGGCCATTCGGGTCTGCCGCGGCACTGGCACCTATCCTTCCTCCGACCAGGGCTCCGCCAGGGAGTCCCCCGCCAGGTCCGAACCCACCTTCCCCTGCCGGAAGAAGGCCTCCACCTCTCGTTCGAACCGCCCCTGCTCCCCGCGGATGAACCGCTCGTAGCGGGACTGCCGGCCCTTGTGGTCCTCCAGTGCGCCGAACACGTCGTCGAGACGGGCGCGGGCGCTCCGCACCGCGTCACCGGACATGTCGATCTTGTGCTCCCACGGGATCGGGACGTCGCGGGAGTTGGCGGCCGAGCCCCTCCTGGCCACGAGGGTCACCGCGCCGGCCAGGGCCGCTTCCCTCGGCATCCTGTCCTTGCCCGGATGATGACCGGCGTCCAGATAGACCGCGCTGCCGCAGAGCGTCCGGAAGACCTCGTCCCTGCTCATGCCGCTCAGCGGGGTGAAGTCGTGGGGCGCTCCGGCACGGATGAGCTCCTCCACGAGCCGGCCCCCCTTCTTCGGGTTGTAGGCGACCGTGAGACCCCGGTCCCGCATCGGCTTCTTGGCGAATGCGTCCAGGTGGCCCACCGGCGTGTAGTCGGTCACGAGCGCCGGGGCCACGTCGAGGTGATCGAAGACGAAGTTCCACGCGTAGTGGGACTGCGCCAGGTGCACCATGCCGCGCCACCCCGGTTGCCGCAGAGCGGTTCGGTAGACCAGGCCCCGGCCGGCACGCGCGGTGCGCAGCAGGCGGGCCCTCGCGCCGGGGTCGTTCATGTACGTCTTCTCGCGACCAGCGGCGAAGAGCGGCGAATTGTCCACGCTCAGCCACCAGCAGATCCGGGTCGCCTGCCGGGCCATGCTCAGCCGGCGGACGGCCGTCTCGGAGGCGACCACCGCACACCCGGGTTCATCCCTGATCGTCGCCCGCTCGGGCGCGTCGTAGTGGGCGTACTCCTGGACGCGCTCGGCGCCGGCGGTGGCGGCCAGGGGCACCAGGTAGGCGTCCTGACCGACGCCGCGAAGGGTGTGCACCAACTGGTGCAGCGCTTCGGGTCCACCGGTCCGGGACCCGCGGGGATAGAGGACGTACACGGTCTCGTACGGGGTCACGACACTCCTTGCATCGACTACCGGAGGCTGCTGTCCGACCGCGGTCGCTGCGCGCGGCAGCCGGCTGGAGAGCGGTGGACGAGGCGGGGGACGCGCGAACTCCGGACGGGCACGTCCCCGGTGCCGTCATTCGACAGCGCACGCGTCAGGGGATCCCACGTCGCCGGGCAGGTGGAGCGCCCGGAGGAACTCCGGTCGCCATGCCGCGAAGCTGTAGAGCTCCTCGACGGCCGTTCTGGCCCGGCGCCCACGCGCCGCGCGGGCCGCATCGGACTCGCCGAGAACGCCCAGCACGGCGTCGAGCCAGCAGGCCGTGGACTCGGCGGCCGCAACACCGCCCAGCTGACCGATCACCTCGGCGTTCACGCCCACCGGTGAGGCGATCACCGGCAGGCCGCTCGCACCGTACTGGAGCAGCTTGTATGCGCACTTCCCGCGCGTGAAGGCGGTGTCCGGCAGCGGCATGATCCCGATGTCGGCGGCAGCCAGGACGTCGTGCGTCTGGGCGCCCCGCCAGGGCACCCGGTCGACCATCCGGTCGAGTTCGCCCAGCGGCCGCTGACCGGCGCTCACGAGCGTGAGCCGGGCGCCGGTCTCCCGATGCGCGGACAGCAGGGCCGGTGCGATGACCTGCAGGTAGGGCTCCGTCGACGGCGAGCCCATCCAGACCAGCCGGGGCACCGGCCCCAGTGCGTACTCCTGCTTCATCCGGTAGTCGGAGGGCTCCACACAACTCGGGATGACGCGGACCTCGGGGTTCAGCGCAGCCGCGGCCTCCGCGAGGTAGGCGTTGCCGGCGATCACCTGGTCGGCGCTCCGGACTGCCCGTTCCCAGACGACCGGCTGCCCGAAGATGCGGTGCACGCCGGGACGCACGTCGGCCCACAAGGCGTCGTCGAAGTCGTAGACCCCCCACCGCGCGCGGTGGAGGAGGCCGGCTTCCACCCGGCCCCGGGTGAACGGGCCCATCGTCCGCGAGATCATCACCCGCGCGGGAGCCGGGCGCAGCCGCATCGCGCGCAGGCGCATCTCCGCGCGGACGACGCCGATCGGCTGTTCTCGCAGCGTGCCGGGCCGGACGTCAGCCGTTCCCAGGTAGGAGTGGATCGTCGCCGGTAGCCGCAGGTGCCGGAGCCAGTCCAACGCTCTCACCCGCGTGCTCGCACCCGCGGCGCCGTACGAGGAGGCCACCAGCAGCTCGTCATCCCTCACGGGCGCCGCCTGAGTCAGCCCCGCGCGGGACGGCGAGCACGGGAACCCGCTCCACGACGGCCGCCGCACGTGGCGCGGTGGCGCGGCGACCTGGCCGCCTTCGCCGGGGACGGCCGGGCTCGTCGGGGTGTCCGGTCCCGGCGGCAGGTCCCGCGACCGGCCTCGCGGCGACCCCCATGACGACGGGCGCCAGCATGACGAGCACATCACTCCGGATGCGGACGACGATCCCGTAATTGGTGAGCATGGCCGACATGCCGATCAACACGGCGAGTCCGGCGATGGAGCAGAGCATCACGACGTCGTCGCGACGTGACCGCCGGGCCGCCTGCACCACCGCCACCAGGACCATCCACCACGCCACACTGTTGGCGAGCACCCACAGCCACACGCCGGAGAAGCCGATCTCCCACGGAAAGGGGCCCAGCGCCACCGGGGGAAGTGTCTTCAGCGCCACGGTGACGAGGCCGAGCGCCCCACCCGAGTAGTCGGGGATCTGCGCGAACCCTGTCGTCACCTCGTCGGCCAGGTAGGTGCGCCCCGCCGCGACACTCGCGAAGTCCTGCCCAGCCAGGGCGAGCGCCGGACCGGCGGCGAGCAGCAGGGAACTCGAGAGCAGGCCGACACCCACCAGCGCCAGCGACCAGCCGTAGCGGTTCTTGAGCCGGAGGAAGAGGTACCCGAGGAGGTAACCCCCGATGACCAGGACGCCCAGGAGGGTGCGCACCCAGAGCAGGAGCAGCGCGCCGGCCAGGAGGGGCGCCCACCGTGTGGTGCCCAGACGCATTCGGTGCACCACCGCATAGGTGATCATCGCGGAACCGAGCCAGCACAGCGGCTCCCTCATCAGCGACGGCCCCAGGACCATGAAGCACGGGACCAGGCCGAACACGGCGAGGAGACGGACGGTGCTGCAGCGTCCCCACGCCACGACGGCGGCCTTCTGGGTGATCGCGGCACTCACGGCGACGACCGCGCAGTTGATGAGGATCCCGGCCAACGGGACACGACCCATGACGGCGTAGACGACGCCGAGCATGGTCGGCCACCCCACCTTGCCCTGGCGCAGGCTCAGTCCTCCACCGTCGAGTTCACCGGACATCTTCTGGGCGATCCCGAGTGCCTGGGCGTCGTAGAGAGGCCCGTCGGTGCCGAGGAAGAACGGCCCGAACGTGCGGTAGAGCACCACTCCCACCAGCGCGAGCCACAGGTACAGCAGGATGCCGACGTTGAGCCGCTGACCGGGCACCCGTCCTGCCCACGCCGTCACGAGACAACCCGCGAGGAAGACCACACAGATCCCCAGCACGGCGGCCGAGGTCGGTGCGTAGCCCAGGAATGCGTTGGGGTCGCCGAAGATCACGGCAGCACCGCAGGGGGCGCGATGCGGGGAGTCATGCTCCCCCGCCCTCGGGACCGGCGCCACGGAACTCCACGTTCGTGGACACGCCAGGAGCGGACACACCGACGCGCGTCAGGACCAGGCGGATGGTCCGCGCCAGGATCGTGAGGTCCAGCCACAGGCTCCACCGGTCCACGTACGCGACGTCCAGTTCCAGTCGCCGCTCCCAGGGCAGGTTGTTCCGCCCGGACACCTGGGCCAGGCCGGTCACACCGGGACGCATCTCGTGGCGGCGCGCCTGTTCCGGGGTGTACCGATCCAGGTAGGCCTCCAACAGCGGACGCGGCCCGACCAGGCTCATGTCCCCGCGGAGCACGTTCCACAGCGTCGGGAGCTCGTCGAGGCTCGTGGCGCGCAGCCACTTCCCGACCACGGTCATGCGCGCCCCGTCCGAGGAGACGCCGCCGGGGCCGACGCGCATGGTCCGGAACTTGGTCAGGACGAACAGCCGGCCCGACCTGCCCGGTCGCTCCTGGCGGAACAGGACCGGTGCACCGAGGGTGCACCGGACGACGATCGCGACCACGGCCTGGAGCGGCGCCGTCAGCAGGAGCAGGACCCCCGCGACGGCGATGTCCAGACCCCGTTTCGCTGCTGCCCCGAGCCTCATCCTCAGCGCCCGCGCTCGGCGAAGAAGGACCGCACCGCGTTCTCGACGTGCGATCGGTCGTCGGCGTCCAGGGCCGACCCACTGGGCAGGGTCAGCCCGCGCACGAAGAGCTCGTCGGCCGCACCCGACAGGAACGCCCGGTGGCCACCGCGGAAGACCGGCTGCTGGTGCATCGGCTTCCACAACGGGCGGGACTCGATGCCCGCCGCGTCGAGAGCGGCGCGGAGGTCGTCCGTCGTCCAGCCCGTCACCTGCGGCTCGACGACGAACGCGGTGAGCCAGCAGTTGTCCGCGGCATCCCCGTGCCGCTGGAAGACCTCCACCCCCGGCTGATCGTTCGCCAGCCGGGCGTACATCTCCCGCATCTCGCGCCGCCGACCGATCATTCCGTCGAGTCGCTCGGCCTGAGCCAGTCCCAGCGCGGCGAGGACGTTGCTGAGGCGGTAGTTGTAACCGATCTCGGTGTGTTCGTAGTGGACCGCCGGCTGACGCGCCTGGGTGCTCAGGTGCCGCACCCGCTGCGCGGTGTGCGCGTCGTCGGTCAGCAACATGCCACCACCGCTGGTGGTCATGACCTTGTTGCCGTTGAACGAGAGGGCGGCAATGCGTCCGAAGGAGCCGGCCGGTGCTCCGTGGTGGAAGGAGCCCAGGGACTCGGCGGCGTCCGCCAGCACCGGTACGCCGAAGCGCTCGCAGATCGGGAGCAGGGCGCTGTAGTCGGCACTCCGGCCCAGCAGGTCGACCGGCACCACGGCCGCCACGGGAACACCGTCGGTGGCCAGCTCCGCGAGGGCCTGCTCGAGGAGGGCGGGGTCCAGGTTGCCGGTCGAGGCGTCACAGTCCACGAAGACGGGTGTCGCCCCGGTGTAGACAACGGCGTTCGCGGTCGCCGCGAACGTCAGCGTGGGGACGATGACCGCCGTCCCGGCCCGCGCTCCCAGCTCCAGCAGGCCGAGGTGCAGAGCCGCCGTCCCCGAGGAGAGCGCCACCGCATGCGCGCGACCACACCGCTCGGCGATCTGCTTCTCGAACTCGTCGACCATCGGCCCCAGCGGGGCGATCCACCCGGAGCGGACCGCCGCGACGACCATCTCCTCCTCGCGAACCCCCACGTCCGGGGAGGACAGCAGGACACGCGCACGCGCGGCTGTCGAGGTCATGCCGTCGGTGCCTTCCGGCGAGTTCCACCATCGGCGGGCGCGTTGATCAGGGCGGCCTTGCCGACCCCGTCCCCGGCGCGGCGGCCCAGGCGGCTCACCTCCAGCGCCGTCAGCGGCGGCACGACCACGTGGTCGATGAGGGGGTGCACGGCGCGCCGGCCCCGCTCGTCCCGTCCGAACAACTCCTCGTGCAGCTTCTCGCCGGGACGCAGACCGGTGTAGACGATCTCGATGTCCTGGTCCGACAGTTCGATCAGCTGCCGGGCCACCTCGTCGATCCGGACGGCCTCGCCCATGTCCAGGACGAGCGCCTCACCTCCGCCACCGATCGCGCCGGCCTGGATGACCAACTGGACGGCCTCGGGGATGGTCATGAAGTAGCGCGTCACCTCGGGGTCGGTCACGGTGATGGGGCCGCCCCGAGCGATCTGCGCAGCGAAGGTGGTGAGCACCGAGCCCCGGCTGCCGAGCACGTTCCCGAACCGGACGGACAGGAAGGATCCGCCGTTCTGCTCACCATAGGTAGCGGTGAGCCGCTCCGCGGTCCGCTTGGTCCTGCCGAGCACGTTCACCGGGTCGGCGGCCTTGTCCGTCGAGATGTTGATGAAGTGGTCCACCGCGACCGCCGACGCCGCCTCGAGGACGTTGCGGGTACCGAGCACGTTCGTCTTCCATGCCTCGTCCGGATACTGCTCGAGCATGTTCACGTGCTTGAGCGCGGCTGCGTGGAAGACCACCTCGGGGCGTCGCCGCTCGAAGATGCCGAGCAACGCCTCCGAGTCCCGGATGTCGGCGAGCACGACGTCCGGGGTGTCGAGACGGGCCTCGCCGTGCAGCCGCAACTGCACGGCGTGCAGCGCCGACTCGTCCCGGTCCAGCATGATCAACTCGGTCGGGCGGTAGCCGGCGATCTGGACGCACAGCTCCGAGCCGATCGAACCACCGGCCCCCGTGACCAGGACGCGCTTGCCCACCAGATAGTCGGCGATGGAATCGACGTTCGTGTCGATCTGCCGGCGGCCCAGCAGGTCGGCGATGTCGATGTCCCGCACGTCACGGATGCCCACCCGGGAGCCGATGAGCTCACCGATCTTCGGCAGGACCTTGACCAGGAGACCAGCCTCCGAGGCCCGATGGGAGATGTCCCGGACGAGCGCGGCATCCGCGGACGGGAGGGCGATGACCAGGAGCTCGGCCCCGGTCGCCTCCACCGCCGCGTCGATGTCCGCCCGCCCACCGAGCATCCGCAGTCCGCTGATCCGGGCGTGCCGCTTGCTGGGGTCGTCGTCCAGCAGGCCGACCGGGAGGAACGGGCTGTCGGGACTGGCCAGCATGGACCGGATGAGCTGGCCGCCCGCGTTGCCGGCGCCGAACACCAGCGTCGGCCGGCCCACGCGCGGGCGGGCAGAGCCCTCGCGCTGGCGACGGATCACCAGCCGGGCCGCGAGCATGAGGACGAAGGCGACGACGGCACCGATCGCCGGCACCGACAGGGGGACCAAGCGCGGTGATCCGCTGATCAGGACCAGAGCGAGCACCGTCAGCGTCGCACCGAACACCGCCGCGGCCAACGCGGTCAGCTCCTCGGCACTCCCGACCTTGTAACGGACCTGGTGCAGCCTGAGGGTCGCGGACGCCCCCGTGTACGCGACGGCCATGATGCCGACAGCAATGGACAACCCGGATCGGTCGATGAGCTGGGTGACGCCGTCGTAGCGGGCCGCAGCGGCCAGGACGAAGCCGACGAAGAGCATCCCGACGTCGCTGATCAGGAGCGCCAGGCGCCGGAGCCGCGTCCGCAGACTCGTCCTGCTGTTCTTCACGCTGCTCCCATCAATTCACGCCGGCGGACGGACGACGACGTGCATCCGTGCACGTCGGTCCGCTGGTCGCCCACCCGGGCCCGGCACTGAGCCATCGGCACCGGGCCGTCAGTTCCGGCGAGTCGCCAGCCCGGGCCGGGCAGCCGGGAGCGGGCCGGTGAGCTCCTCCTGGCGGGGGCGGCGCGTCCGGGCCGGCCGTCGCCGCGACAGCTCCCCCACCTCGGCGATGGTCTCCCGGCCGGGGTCCGCCTCGTAGCTGTACTTGTAGCCGTACCCGCGGGCGGCGCCGGCTGCCTGCGGCACCCGGCTGAGGACCACTCCGAGCAGGCGGGCATCGATGCGGGCGAGCGACTCGGCCGCCTCCGCGAGCTCCTCCCGCCGGGTCTTGCCGAAGCGGGTCGAGATGACACAGCCATCGGACATGACCGACAGGACCGCCGCGTCGGTCACCGGCAGCAGCGGCGGCGCGTCGATGATCACGTACTCGTTGACCGATCGGAGCTCGTCGAGGAGAGCCCGCATCTGGGCCGAACCGAGCATCTCGCTCGGGTAGGGCGGCAGCGGCCCCGCGGCCAGCACCGTGAGCTTGCCGTCGCCCCACGGTTGCGCGACCTCGTGCAGGGCCGCGGTACCGGCGAGCACGTTCGTCAGGCCCGCTCCACTGATCAGGCCCATGTACCGCGTCACCCGGGGACGCCGGAGGTCCGCCTCGATGAGAGCGACCCGGCTGCCGGACTGGGCCAGCACGGTGGCCAGGTTGACGGCGAGCGTCGACTTCCCCTCGCCGGGCACGGAACTGGAGACGACGATCACCCGCGGCGGCCGGTCGACGTCGAGGAACTGCAGGTTGGTCCGGATCGACCGGAACGACTCGGCGCTCACCGACTGCTGGTCGAGGTCCGTGACCAGGTGCGCCTCGGAGAGCTGGGGATCTTCCAGGATCGTGCCGATGACGCCGGCGTCCGCGAACTGGCGCACGTCCTCGGCCGTCTTGACCGTGTTGTCCAACCGGCTGCGCAGGAAGGCCAGGACCAGCCCGAGCAGGAGACCGAGGACGGCGCCGAGGCCCAGGTTGCGGGTCACGTTCGGCGAGACGGGCGTGCCGTTGAAGTCCGCGGCCTCGATCGTCGTCACCTTCACCGCGGACGCGGTGCCGCCGTCCGGGGTCTCGAGCTGACCCACCCGATCGGCGAAATGGCGGCCGAGTGCATCAGCCAGGGTCTGCGCCTGCTGGGCCGAGGGATCGGTGACCGAGACCCTGAGGATGACCGTGTCGGGCAGCGGGGTGGCCGACACCCGGCCGGCCAGCTGGGCAGGGGTGAGGTCGAGGCCGAGCTCGTCGATGACCTGGGCGGCGAGCTGCTCGCTGGTCAGCAGCTGGGCGTAGGAGGTGACGCGCTGCTGGGAGAACAGGTTGCCCTGGTAGGCCGCGGCGGAGGTCGCATCGGAGGAGGACGTGGAGATGAACAACTGGGTGGAGGAGGAGTAGAGCGGCGTGGCCGCGTAGGTCACGAACCCGGCTGCCCCCACGGCGAGCAACACCGCTCCGGCGAGGAGCCACCAACCCGAGCGGACCGCCTGCAGCACGTCCTTCAGGTCCACGCGTTCCCCCGCTCTCAGAGCCGGCCCGCCTGCTGAAGGACCGTGCACCGTCCACGGATCGACGAGGTCGTCGATCCCCGGACGTGGGGAGATTACCTTGCGCCACGACGTTTTGGCACCTCTGCGTATCGAATCTGGGACACACGGTGACCATGGGACGGAGGTGTCCCACGAGCCCGGAACACGCCACCGCCGGGCCGAACCTGCCTGGCCCCGTCGGCCGTCCCCTGTGTAATGCCGACGTGCGGATCCTCTTCGTGTGTACCGGAAACATCTGCCGCTCCCCCCTGGGTGAGCGGCTGACCCGCGCCTTCCTCGACGACGCCCTCGGCGCCTCGGCCGCCGAGGTGGGCACCGGCTCGGCCGGGACGAACGCCGTCGTGGACAGCGGGATGGAACCGTCGTCCGCACTCGTCCTCAGCGGCCTGGGCGGCGACCCGACCGGCTTCCGGGCGCGTCAGGTGACCGGGTCCATGATCGAGGAGGCCGATCTGACCCTCACGATGACCCGGCGTCACCGGCGGGCCGCCCTGAAGCTCGCTCCCCGGGCGATGTTCCGCACCTACACCCTCCGCGAAGCCGCCGCGCTGCTTCCCGGTATCTCCGTGGACTCGCTGCCGCCCGTCGAGGAGCTGGACGCCCGCGCCCGGATGCTCGTGGCCGAGCTCGGACGGCAGCGGGCCACGCGCCCGCGGTCGGACCGGGACGAGGACGACGTCCTGGACCCGATCGGTCGGCGCGCCGAGGTCCACCAAGAGGTCGGGGAGCAGATCTTCGCCTCGCTCATCCCCCTGCTGCAGGCACTCTGCGGGGCGGCCGCGGACAACACCCGGACGACTCCCGCCACGCTGACCTGGGCCTGACCGATCCTGCCGGCGACGCTCGAGGAGCGCCGCGCACGGCGCAGCCCACGGATCAGGGTTGCGCCGCCACCTCGGCCAGCGCCGACTCGACGATCGGCAGCACCTGCTGGGAGAGGTAGACGTGCCCGTCGTCGTTCGGTGAGATCCCGTCACCGCTGATCAGCCCGCTCTGGTCCGCGAACCACCCAGCGGCAAGGGGGTCGACGAAGGTGGCACCGGCCTCCTGGGCAGCCGCCTGCACGGCGTTCCGCACCTCCACCAGGTCACCGGGCACGTCACCGTCGTCCCAGGCCGGCCCGATCACCACGACGGCCGAGCCGGGCGCGTTCGCCCGCACGGCACTGATCGCCTGCGTCGCGTTCGTCCGCACCGTGCCGAGATCCTCGCCGCGGTCGTTGCGACTCCCGAACAGCAGCGTGACAGCGGCATCGGGGACCGGGTTCGCCGCGACCAGGTCGAGGTAGTCCTCACCCGTGACCCCGAGCGAGGCATATCCGGCCTGCGCCACGGCATGGAGGGACAGACTCGCCCCGCTCTGGTCGGCCACCAGGGCAGGCCAGCCGGCCGGGCCGACCCCGCCCTGCTCGTTGCCCGCCGCGTAGCCGTCGCCGTAGACCGCGAGCACCGGCGGAGTTCCGGACGCCGACGGCGTCGAGGGGGACCCGGTGGTGGCCGGCGGCGGAGCCGACGCGACCGCTGCGGTCGAGGCGGCCGCTCGGGTCCCGGTGTCCGCCCCGGCGACCTCGCGGTCGTTCCGCCCGCCCAGCAGGACGAACAGTGCCACGTTCGCGGCCACGAGGAGGGCCAGTGAGATGAGCCCCCAGCGCGGCGGGCGTTCCAAGCTCAATCCCCGCATGCTCCGAGGTTAGCCGGAGCGGAGCGTCATCCCGTCGCTACGGCGTGGCGTGCCGCCGCACGCGTCACATGCGCTCCGTCCGTCGCAGGTCATCGGGAACGCACGACGGATCTCGGCCGACCATGAGCCGACGTCGTCAGCGGGTGACGGACCGCGCCTGGCCGTCCGGAGCCGGCACCGGCGCCTCGCCGGCCGCCGCCCGCTCCGCCGCCTCGGCCTGGCGGGCCGCCAGCCGAGCGCGCTGCGGGATCACGGTGTACTTCGGGTCCTTGGCGCTGGCCATGCCGGCATCGAAGACACCGAACCGGGTGAGCGCCGAGCCGGCCGCCAGCAGCGCCCCGCCGACGATCGCGCCGGCCCGCGTCTTCCCGGCCAGCACGGTGAGCCCCGCGCCGCCGACCGTGCACGCCTTCGCCGCGCGCAGCAGCTTCCCCGCCCGGCCGATGTGGTACGGCTCGCTGACGACACCGTGCCCGTTCTCCACCTTGTGCGCCGCCGCCAGCTCGATCGCCGCCCCGACGACGGCCACCTTCCGCGACGGCCCGGCCTCGGCGACCGGCGTCAGCGCCATGGTGATCCCGCCGCCGGCGGCCAGCGCCGACCCGGCGAACAGGAACGGCAGCTCGTCGTGCGGCTCGTGCCAGCTGGGCGAGGCCGTGTTGGCCAGCAGCACAGCGGTGTAGGTGGTCATCGGGCCACCGAAGACCGCGGCGCCCACGGCTGCGCCCTTGCGCAGCCCCGGGATCCAGCGCGCCACCTTCAGGGCACGGACGGCCGGGAACCACGGCAGCGCGTGCAGCCCCGCGGTCGCCACGGTCAGCGCGCTGAACGGGGACAGGATGTAGGAGCCCACCGACAGCGGCGAGGTCGGCTTGAACACCCGCAGCATGTGCAGGAACCGCATCGGCCGGCCCAGGTCGACGATCAGCAGCACCACCGAGGCCAGCGCCCCGCCCGCGGCCGTGAAGTGCGCGGTCCTGGTCAGCTGCGGGCGCCCGGTGAACTCACCGAGCGCGCCGATGACCGCCGAGGTGCCCCCGACCCCGCCGAGGAACAGGTACAGGGGGACCTCGGGGTTCTTCCACGTCGCGGGCTTGACGATCGGCCGGCCGTAGTAGGAGGTGAACTCCGCCTCCGGGACCATGGCGGCCTCGCGGTTGCCGCTGCCCCAGCCGCCCCCGCCCTTGCGGCGGCGCCGGCCCTTCGGCCGCGTGAGGTCCTCACCACCGGCCCGGTGCCAGCCGGCACCGGGGACGGTCACCCCGTCGCTCACCCCGTCGGTCGCCTCGTCGGTCGCCTCGTCGGTCATCGCTTCCGCCCCACGAACGCCGAGGCGATCACACCGACGACCATGGCCGCACCGGCGGCCGCGGCCCGCCACATGGAGGGCAGGTCGCGGGTGGTCACGATCGGGTCCGGCGGCAGGCCGTAGACCTCCGGCTCGTCGAGCAGCAGGAAGAACGCCCCGTCGCCGCCGACGCCGTCGTTCTCGTCGCGGCCGTACAGCCGTGCGGTCTCGACGCCCTGGCTCTTGAGCGTCGCCAGCCGGGCATCGGCCCGGGCCTGCAGCTCGTCGAGGTCACCGAACTGGATCGACTGGGTCGGGCAGGCGGTCGCGCACGCCGGCTGCAGCCCGTCGGTCAGCCGGTCGTAGCACATCGTGCACTTGAAGACCCGGCCGTCGTCCTTGCGCTGGTCGATGACGCCGTACGGGCAGGCCGGCACGCAGTAGCCGCAGCCGTTGCAGATGTCGCCCTGCACGACGACGGTGCCGAACTCGGTGCGGAACAGCGCACCGGTCGGGCAGACGTCCAGGCACGCGGCGTGCGTGCAGTGCTTGCAGACGTCGGAGGACATCAGCCAGCGGATCTGCTTGTCCGCGCCCGATTGCCCGGTCTGCGGGTCGAACTCACTCAGCGCCTCGGCGTTGAGCACGCTGGTCTGGGCGTTGAGCACGCTGTCGGTGTGCGGGCTGACCGGGTTGGGCGGCAGGCCGGTGTCGCCGCGATCGTCGCCCGGACGGCCGAGGGTGGGCATCGGCAGGTCGACGCTGCGGCTCTGCTCGATGAACGCGACGTGCCGCCAGGTGTTGGCCCCGAGCTGCCCGGTGTTGTCGTAGGACATCCCGGACATGCCCATCTGACCGAGCACGCCGCGCGAGTCGTCCATCGGGAGCGTGTTCCACTCCTTGCAGGCCACCTCGCAGGCCTTGCAGCCGATGCAGACCGACGTGTCGGTGAAGAACCCGACGCGCGCCGGGTGGTCGGCCTCGTAGCCGGCCTCCCCCTGCACGTCGGGCAGCGGCCCGAACAACCGGTTGGTGGGCTCTTTGCCCGTGAAGGCCGGACTCGCCGAGCTGACCGTGGTCATGCCGGCCTCCTCCCCGATCGAAGCGTCACGAACCGACCTGTCCCGCGCCGGTCGAGTCCTCGACCGGTGCCCGGCCGTTGACCCCGACCCGGCCGGACTCCACGCCCGCCCGCCTCCGGTGGGCCTCCACGAACTCGACCAGCTCCGGCCCGCGCGGACGCCGGCCGGGCCGGATGTCGCAGGTGGACACCTTGGACTCCTGGATGTGGGTGTTCGGGTCCAGCACGATGCCCAGCAGGTCGTTGGCCGAGTCGCCGGTGGACAGCCCGGCGTAGGACCAGTGGTACGGCATGCCGATCTGGTGGACGACGGTGCCGTCGCGCAGCTTGATCGGCCGGACCCGCTCGGTCACCAGCACCTTCGCCTCGATCGCCGACCGGGCGCTGATCAGCGTGGCGAACTCGCCGTTGGTCAGCCCCCGCTCCTTCGCCAGCTCGGGGCTCACCTCGACGAAGAACTCCGGCTGCAGCTCCGACAGGTAGGGCAGCGTGCGGCTCATCCCGCCGGCCGTGTGGTGCTCGGTCAGCCGGTAGGTGGTCACCGCGTACGGATAGACCTCGCTGCGCGAGGGGTTCGCGCGGTTCCAGGCGCCGCCGATCCTCTCGATGCCCGGGTTGGACTGCTGCTTGTAGAAGGCGTTCTCCACCGGCGACTCGGCAGGCTCGTAGTGGCTCGGCAGCGGACCGTCGACCACCCCCGCCGGCGCGTACAACCAGGCCTTGCCGTCGCCCTGCATGACGAACGGGTCGGCACCGCCGATCGCGTCCTGCGCCCGCGCCCCCTCCGGGGGCACATAGTCCGGCCGCTTGCGCGCCTCGAAGTCGGGGACGTCGTCGCCGGTCCACATGCCGGCCTCCTCGTCCCACCACACGTACTTCTTGCGCTCGCTCCACGGCTTGCCGTCCGGGTCGGCCGACGCGCGGTTGTAGAGCATGCGCCGGTTCAACGGCCAGGCCCAGCCCCACTCGGAGGCCACCGGGCCCTGCTCGCGGGCCGGCTTGCGCCGGGCGGCCTGGTTGACCCCGTCGGCGAAGACACCGGTGTAGATCCAGCAGCCACCGCTGGTCGACCCGTCGTCCTTCATCTCCATGTAGGACGACAGCGCGCGGCCGTCGGGACCGAAGCCGTTGATCTCCCGCAGCACCGCCTCGGCGCTGGGCTCGAGGTGCTCACCGTGGGTCGGGTAGTCCCAGGTGAGCTCCAGCAGCGGCCGGTCACGCGGGTCGGTGGACCCGGCGAGCCGCTCGCGCAGCATGCGACCGAGGTGGAAGTAGAACCACAGGTCGCTGCGGGCGTCGGCCGGCGGCTCGACCGCCTTGTGGCGCCACTGCAGCAGCCGCTGGGTCTGGGTGAAGGTGCCTTCCTTCTCCGTGTGCGTGGCGGCCGGCAGGAAGAAGACCTCGGTGCCGATCGTCTCGGGGGCCAACTCCCCCGACTCGATCTCCGGGCCCTGCTTCCAGAAGGTCGCCGACTCGATCATCTGCAGGTCGCGAACGACCAGCCAGTCCAGGTTGGCCAGCCCGAACCGGTTCATCCGGCCGTTGGGGTGGCCGACCGAGGGGTTCTCGCCGACCAGGAAGTAGCCGGAGACCTTCCCCTCGATCATGTCGGCGACCGTGCGGTAGGAGCTGTGGTCACCGTTGATCTTGGGGATGTAGTCGAACGCGAAGTCGTTCTCCGCCGTCGCGTTCTCCCCCCACCAGGCCTTGAGCAGGCTGACGGTGTACGCGCGCTTGTTGCCCCAGAACCCGGCCTTGCCGGCGGCGTCGGCCACGTAGTCGTCCAGCGACTGGTGCTGGTCGGCGTGCGGCATGGGCAGGTAGCCCGGCAGCAGGTTGAACAGCGTCGGGACGTCGGTGGAGCCCTGGATGCTGGCGTGGCCGCGCAGCGCCATGATCCCGCCGCCGGGGCGGCCGATGTTGCCCAGCAGCGTCTGCAGGATCGACGCCGTCCGGATGTACTGCGCGCCGACGCTGTGCTGCGTCCAGCCCACCGAGTACACCCACGCCGTCGTCCGGTCGCGGTTGCTGTTGGCCGTGACCCACTTCGCGACCTGCTCGAACACCGCCGGCTCGATGCCGCAGACCTCGGACACCATCTCCGGGGTGTAGCGGGCGAAGTGCCGCTTGAGCACCTGGAAGACGCTGCGCGGGTGCTGCAGCGTCTCGTCCCGCTTCGGCTTGGCCGGGATCGGCGGTCCACCGCTGCCGGCGGCCTCCGCCCGGTCGGCGTCCTTCACCGACGCCTGCTGCTCCGACCGCTCCTGCTCAGCGGCACCCGACGGATCGTCGGAGGAGGCGTGCTCGGTCCCGTTCGGCTCGTACTGCCAGCTGGACTCGTCGTAGTGGCCGGTCTCCGGGTCGAAGCCGGAGAAGATCCCGTCGAGGTCCTCGACGTCGACGAAGTCCTCGCCGACCAGCGCCGCGGCGTTGGTGTAGGCCGACACGTACTCCTTGAAGTACAGCTCGTTGTCGAGCACGTACTTGATCAGCCCACCGAGGAACGCGATGTCGGTGCCGATGCGCAGCGGGACGTGCAGGTCCGCGATCGCACTGGTCCGCGTGAAGCGCGGGTCGATGTGGATGATCTTGGCGCCCCTGGCCTTCGCCTCGGACACCCACTGGAAGCCGACCGGATGGCACTCGGCCATGTTCGAACCCTCGATGACGATGCAATCGGAGTTCGCCAGGTCTTCCAGGAAGTTGGTTGCGCCACCACGGCCGAACGAGGCTCCCAGACCGGGAACCGTCGAAGAGTGCTATATGCGGGCCTGGTTCTCGATCTGTAT
>JAOPUQ010000408.1 GCA_025963425.1 Modestobacter sp.
GTGCGCCGTCGCGGGCCGGGTCGCCGCTGTCAACGGCGCCACCGTGGACAGCTGCACCGTGGCTGCCGGCGCGGTGGTCGAGGTCCGGGTGCGGGTCCCGGTCCGGCTGGGCCCCGTCGGCGTGCTCGACGCGCACGGCAGGGCGCGGGCCGGCCCGGCGCCGCCCGGGGTCACCGGGGGAGCCGGGGACCGTTCGCAGCCCGGACCCGGTAGCTCAGAAGACCAGGTCGTCGCTCAGGTCCTCGGCGGGCTCACCGCCGGGCCCGCCGGTCCGGCCCCCGGAATCCCTCCGGTCGTCCGAGCGCGCCGGGCGGACCCGGCCGCTCGCGCCGTCGCCGCGCCGGCTCAGCGACCGCCCGGAGGTCCGCGGAGGAACGGCCTCGGCGTCGGCCGGGAGGTCGCGGGCTGCCTCGGCGACCGGGGACGGGGTTGCGTCCGGGAGCGCGTCCGCGGCCAGGTCCCGGCCGCCGTCGGTCTCCTCGTCCAGCTCCCGGTCCGCGGCGGTGGCCAGCTCGTCCAGGACGACGTCGAGCACCCGGACCGCGCCGGCCTTGTCCAGCGGGTCGTTGCCGTTGCCGCACTTGGGCGACTGGACGCACGAGGGGCACCCGGCCTCGCACTCGCAGCTGGCCACGGTCGCCCGGGTCGCCTGCAGCCACTGCCGCAGCACCGCGTACCCGCGCTGGGCGAAACCGGCCCCGCCGGGGTGGCCGTCGTAGACGACGATCGTGGCCGCACCCGTGTCCGGGTGCAGCGCGGTCGACACCCCGCCGAGGTCCCAGCGGTCGCAGGTGGCCAACAGCGGCAGGATGCCGATCGAGGCGTGCTCGGCGGCGTGCAGCGACCCGGGCACCGAGACGTCGTCCAGGTCGGCCCGGGCGATGGCCCGCTCGTCGAAGGTCAGCCACACCGCCCGGGTGCGCAGCTGCCGGGGAGGCAGGTACAGCGGGAACTCCGCGAGCACCTCGCCGGTGCCCAGCCGCCGCCGCTGGTAGGCCACCACCTGGTTGGTCACGTCGACCACGCCGGTGTGCGCCGTCACCGTGCCCAGCCGTCGGGTGCGGTCGATCGCCACGATCGCCAGGTCGGTGACGTCCCGGGCCACCGTGGTCCACTCCGGGCTCTCCGGATGCACCACGGCGCAGGCGTCCGCCACGTCGAACTCGTCGACGACGTAGGTCTCGCCGCGGTGCACGTACAGTGCGCCGCCGTGCACGGTCGCGTGCGCCGCGCCCCCGTCCACGGTGCCGAGCAGCCGGCCGGTGGAGCCCTCGATGATCGACACGGGGGCGGCGCCGTCGCCGCGGATGTCCACGTCGGGGCGTCCGCGGCCGGCCCAGTAGAAGCCGGTCGGCCGCGACCGGAGCTGGCCGCCGGCGACCAGCTCGGCCACCTGCGCCTCGGCCGCTGCGCCACCGAACCCGGCCAGCTCCTCGGCGAGCAGCGGGAGCTCGGCGGCCGCGCAGCACAGCTGCGGCCCCAGCACGTAGGGGTTCGTCGGGTCGGTGACGGTGGCCTCGATCGGCCGGCCGAACACCGCCCGGGGGTGGTGGGCCAGGTAGTGGTCCAGCGGGTCGTCCCGGGCGATGAAGACCACGAGCGACTCCCGCTGCGCCCGCCCGGCGCGCCCGGCCTGCTGCCACAGCGACGCCAGGGTGCCCGGGTAACCGGCCAGCACGACGGCGTCCAGCCCGGCGATGTCGATGCCCAGCTCCAGGGCGTTGGTGGTCGCCACGCCGAGCAGGTCCCCGCTCGACAGCGCCCGCTCCAGCTCCCGGCGCTCCTCGGGCAGGTAGCCACCCCGGTAGGAGTCCACCCGCGGCACCAGGTCGGCCCGGCCACGCTCGGCCAGGATCCGGCGGGCCTGGTCGGCGACGGACTCGGCGCTGCGGCGGGAGCGGACGAAGGCCAGCGTGCGGGCGCCCTGCTCGACCAGGTCGGCGAGCAGCCCGGCGGCGTCGGCGGCCGCGGAGCGGCGCAGCGGCGCGCCATGCTCCCCGGTGCGCTCGGTCAGCGGCGGTTCCCACAGCGCGAAGGTCGCCCCAGGCCGGGGGGAGCCGTCCTCGGTGACCGCGGTGACCGGCGCCCCCACCAGCCGGGAGGCCGCCGCGGCAGGGTCGGCGACGGTCGCCGAGGCGAGCACGAACACCGGGTCGGCGCCGTAGCGGCGGCAGATCCGGCGCAGCCGCCGCAGCACGTGCCCGACGTGCGAGCCGAACACCCCGCGGTAGGCGTGGCACTCGTCGATCACCACGTAGGCGACGCGGCGCAGCGTGCTCGACCACTTCTGATGGGCCGGTAGCACGCCGCGGTGCAGCATGTCGGGGTTGGTCACGATCCACCGCGAGTGGCGGCGGACCCAGTCCCGCTCCTCCATCGGGGTGTCCCCGTCGTAGGCGGCCGGCCGCACCGAGGGGTCGGCCAGGGCGGCCACCGAGGCCAGCTGGTCGCGGGCCAGCGCCTTGGTGGGCGCCAGGTACAGCACGCAGGCGCGGGGATCCTCGGCCAGCGCCGTCAGCGCCGGCAGCTGGTAGGCCAGCGACTTGCCCGACGCCGTCCCGGTGGCCACGACGACGTGCTGACCCGAGCGGGCCAGCTCGGCGGCGGCGAGTTGGTGGCTGAAGGGCGCGAGCACCCCCCGCTCGGCCAGGCGGCCGCGCAGCTCCGCGGCGACCCAGTCCGGCCACCCGGTGACCTGGGGCTCCCGGGCGGGCAGCCGGTGCACGTGGGTGACCGGGTCGTGCTCGGGGTCGGTGTCGGACAGCAGCGCCTCGAGCAGGTCCGCGCCCGGGAGCGCGACGGGTGCGGCCCCGGTGGCCGCGCCCTGCCCGTCGGTCGCGACCGGGGAAGGGTGCAGCGACGTCACCGCTCCACTGTCACACCTCGGCGCAAGGTGGCGCTGAGTGGGCCGGAACGCACGCACCGTGTGATTGGGATCACCGATGGGTCTGGCGGTGGGCACCGCCATTACGGCACAGTGCAGCCACGCCGCGACCGTCCCGGGTGCGAGCCCGGGCAGGTCCCGACACGTGTGTGACCCCGTCTCGCCGTGGAGGACCCCGAATGCCAGACACCACGCTGTCCGGGGGCGACAACGCCCTCGTGGCGGTCGTCCTCGTCATCTCCCTGGCCGCTCTCGGCTTCGCCGTCTACCTGTCGCGGGCGGTCATCGCCGCCGATCAGGGGACGGCGAAGATGCAGGAGATCGCCAAGGCGGTGCAGGAGGGCGCCAGTGCCTACCTCCGACGGCAGTTCCGGACGCTGGCGGTCTTCGCCGCGATCGTCCTCGTGCTGCTGCTCCTGCTGCCCGTCTCCGACGGTGGGCTGGGCACCCGGCTGGGCCGCGCGGTGTTCTTCCTGCTCGGCGCCCTGTTCTCGGCGATGGTCGGCTTCATCGGGATGACGCTGGCCACCCGCGCCAACGTCCGGGTGGCCGCGGCCGCGGCCGCGGGCGGGCACCGGCCGGCGTTCCGCACCGCGTTCCGCACCGGCGGGGTCTGCGGGATGATGACCGTCGGGCTCGGCCTGTTCGGTGCCTCGCTGGCGTTGCTGCTGTACCAGGAGACCGCGCCGGTGGTCCTCGAGGGCTTCGGCTTCGGCGGCGCACTGCTGGCCATGTTCATGCGGGTGGGCGGCGGCATCTTCACCAAGGCCGCCGACGTCGGCGCCGACCTGGTCGGCAAGGTCGAGGCCGGCATCCCGGAGGACGACCCGCGCAACGCCGCGACGATCGCCGACAACGTCGGGGACAACGTGGGCGACTGCGCGGGCATGGCCGCGGACCTCTTCGAGTCCTACGCGGTCACGCTGGTCGCCGCGCTCATCCTGGGTCAGGTCTTCTTCGGCGCCATCGGCATGGTGTTCCCCCTGGTCGTCGGCGCGATCGGGATCATCGCCTCGGTGGTGGGCGTCCTGGCCAGCAACCCCAAGGCCAACGACCGGTCCTGGATGGCGCCGATCAACCGCGGCTTCTTCACCTCCGCGGTCGTCTCCCTGATCCTGGTCGCCGCCGCCTCCTTCACCATCCTGCCGGCGATCTCCGACGGGCTGAACGTCTCGGTCAGCCCGCAGGTCCTCGGCTTCGTCTCGGTGCTGATCGGCATCGTGCTGGCGGCCGCCATCCAGCTGCTCACCGGCTACTTCACCGGGACGACGCGCAAGCCGGTCCGCGACGTCACCCGCAGCTCCCTGACCGGACCCGCGACGGTGATCCTTTCCGGTATGTCGCTGGGCCTGGAGTCCGCCGTCTACGCGGCACTGCTCATCGGTTCGGCCGTCTACGGCGCCTTCCTGATCGGTGGTGGTGCCGCCCTGTACGCCGTCGCGCTGGCCGGCTGCGGGCTGCTGACCACGGCCGGCGTGATCGTCGCGATGGACACGTTCGGACCGGTCAGCGACAACGCCCAGGGGATCGCCGAGATGTCCGGGGACATCGACGAGGAGGGCGCCCAGGTGCTGACCGACCTCGATGCCGTCGGCAACACCACCAAGGCGATCACCAAGGGCATCGCGATCGCCACCGCCGTGCTGGCCGCGACCGCGCTGTTCGGCTCCTACAACGCCAGCATCGGCGTCGCCCTGGACGAGGCCGGCGCCACGCTCGGCAACGCCTTCACGCTGGTGTCCCCGAACAACGTCGTCGGTGCGGTCATCGGCGCCGCGGTCGTGTTCTTCTTCTCCGGCCTGGCGATCAGCGCCGTCTCCCGCGCCGCCGGCCGGGTGGTGTTCGAGGTGCGCGAGCAGTTCCGCACCCGGCCCGGGATCATGGACTACAGCGAGCGGCCCGACTACGGCGCCGTCGTCGACATCTGCACCAAGGACTCGCTGCGGGAACTGGCCACCCCGGGCCTGCTCGCCGTCCTCGCCCCGGTCGCCGTCGGCTTCGGCCTCGGGTTCGGCCCGCTGGCCGCCTACCTGGTGGGCGCCATCGCCACGGGCACGCTGATGGCGGTGTTCCTGGCCAACTCCGGCGGCGCCTGGGACAACGCGAAGAAGATGGTGGAGGACGGCGCCTACGGCGGGAAGGGCAGCGAGGCCCACGCCGCCACCGTCATCGGCGACACGGTCGGCGACCCGTTCAAGGACACCGCCGGGCCGGCGATCAACCCGCTGATCAAGGTCATGAACCTGGTGGCGCTGCTCATCGCGCCGGCCGTCGTGGGGTTGACCGTCGGGGAGGACGCGAACACCGCCGTCCGGGTGCTCATCGCCCTCGTCGCGGTCGCGATCATCGTGGGATCGGTCGTGGTGAGCAAGCGCCGCTCGATCGTGGTGGGCGGCGAGAGCGACTCCACGGCGCCCCGGCTGAGCAGCAGCGCTTCCTGAGCGGCACCCCCGGCCGGCGGTTTGTGGACGGGGTCTCCGGCTGTGGACGACGGCGCCCGAGCGGTGTCCCGGCCTTCCTAGCGTCGCTGCGTCGGTTCCGTCCCGGGGCCGCGGCAACGCCGGGAGGCTCCCGTGTCCCACCTGATCTCCGTCCAGCTCGACGCCCTCGCCGTCCTGCTGGAGGAGCTGACCGCGCTGGGCCGGCAGCTGGCGGAGGAGGCGGAGCTCAGCGCTTCCACCGGCCGTTCGCTGGGGGAGGCGCTGAGCGGTGCGGTGGGCCTGGCCGCGGGGGACGTCGGTGCCGACTGGGCGGCGGTGGTGACCGCGCTGACTGCCCGGACGCTGGCCCTGGCCGCCACGCTGGACGTCGCCCTGGCCGCCTATCGCAGCGCTGATGCCGGGCTGGCCCGGGAGATCGGTGCCGGCCGCGCCGGGCCGGCCGCGGTGGCCCGGTGACCGGCGCCGGGGTGCTTCCCTAGGTCTCCGGCTGGAACGTCCCGCTGCTGCGCGGTGCGGTCGCCACCTTCGGCCTGGTGGCCGAGCGGCTGGTGCCCTGGCGGGTCCGGCTGGACGCGGTCGGCCGGCAGCTGGGCGGCGCGGAGTGCTGGTCCGGTCCGGCCGGTACGGCCGCCGCGGCCGCCCTCGTCGAGCTGTCCACGGTCACCAGCGGGGTGCGCACCGCGCTGGACGCCGCGCACGGCTCCCTGGCCGCCGCCGTGACGGACGCGGCCGAGGCGCAGCACCTGGCCGCCACGGCGCTGTCGGTCGCCGCGGCCGGGGGAGTGCCCTTCGACGACACCGGGCAGCCGTTCCCCGACTCCCGGCAGCCCACCCCCGCGATGGCGTCCGACCAGCGGGCCCACCTGGCCGACCGCCGGCTGGCCGACGCCCGGGTGAGCGCGCTGGCCGACG
>JAOPUQ010000445.1 GCA_025963425.1 Modestobacter sp.
CCCGACCCCCGAGATCTACACGTCAACAGACACTCTTTCCCGACCCGACGCTCTTCCGATCTGGGCAGCCCCGCGGCGCGCAGCTCGGCGGCCGCCGCCCGGGCCAGCTCCCCGACGTGGTCGCGGCCGCGGCGCTGCACCGCCGCGGCGGAGCTGGGCACCGGGACCAGCAGCACCGGCCTGGCCCACCCCGGGACGGGCAGTCCGGCCAGCACCCCGGTGACGGCCAGGGCCAGCGCCGTGCCCAGCGGTGCGGCCAGCTCGGCGCGGCCGTGCTCCTTGAAGGCCAGCACCGCCGGGCGGACCGGACCGGCGTACGCGCCGGAGGCGACCGTCGGCGGGAAGCCCGCCGGGTGCCGGCGGGGCTCGGCCAGCCGGGGCTCGGCCAGCCGGCGACGACAGTCCGGGCACAGCACGTCCCCCGGGACGGCGCAGCCGGCGCACGTGCGGGGCAGCACCAGGTCGGCGAGCGCGGCCCAGCCCTCGGCCAGGCCACCGCGGACCGGACCCCCGACTCGTCCGCCCCCTGCCGCCACCCGGTCAGCCTGCGGCCGGCCGAGCCCCGGGGGGCACGTGCGGCCCCGCCCTGGGGACGACGGCCCCGGCTGGGGAGGACCACCGGCACCGCCGGGGTCAGAGCGGGTAGAAGGGCGCCGTGCCGGTCACCGGCTGCTCCCCGCGCAGCAGGGTGACCCAGTTCCCGCCGGACAGCACCCACATCGTGCCGTCCGCGGTGACCAGCGGCTGCCGGCTCGGCGTCGCCGCCAGCGCGGTGGGCTGGCCGGGCAGCCCGGCCATCGTCACCATGGTCATCCCCCAGCCGTCCACCCCCACCGTGTAGGGCACCGTGCGCTCCGCGCCGGGGTCGCCGGCCAGCACCATCAGCAGGCCGGAGTTCCGCCAGCCGACGTCGACGACCTGGCGCACCGACGGGGCTACCGAACGCAGGTCCCGCACGCTGACCGTGTCGTCGGCGCGGACCACCGTGCCCACGTAGAGCCGGCCGCCCTGCGGGGTCTCGACCACCACCGCCGCCCGGACGCCGTCCGGCGAGAGCTGGAGGGTCGTGGCCCGTCCCAGCCCGGCCAGCGTGGTGGCGTTCACCGGCTGCGGGGCACCTCCGGCCGGCACCCGCACCACCTCGGCGCCGTCCCGCACCGTCCACACCTCCGGGCGCGTGCCCGCGGTCGTCGGCGCGGTGAAGCTGCCACCGGTCAGCACCGGCACGAGGTTGCCGCCGTAGGGCCCGGCGAGCAGGGTCGCGGTCGGGCCCGCCGTCGTCACGCCGGCCGTCAGCCCGAGGGCACCGGTCCGGCGGTCGGCGGAGATGGCGGCCCAGGAGAGCCCGTAGGCGCCCGTCCCGGCCGGGCCGGGCGCGGGGGCCCCGTCGGTGGCCCGGTGCAGGGCGCCGCCGACCAGGTAGTGCCCCACCGCGTCGGCGGGGGCCGCGTCGGGGTCCAGACCGGCCCAGTCCTCGACGCCCTGGGTGTCGGGCACGCCGGGCAGGCCCAGCGGCTGCCCGTCGCGGAGCAGCTCGACCGAGCGCACGTCCAACGCGTCCAGCGACCACACCACCTGGGCGCACAGCCCGGTCAGCACCGCGTTCGTGGTCCCCTCGGGGAAGGTCAGGTCGACCCGCGCCGTGGACCCGGTGACGCTCACCGTGCTGCGCAGCTGCGCCTTGGCCAGCGCGTTGACCACGCCGGCGGAGATGGCGGTGGAGGGGCCGGCGATCAGCCGCTCGACCAGCGCGTTGGGTTGGGCCTCCCCGGACACCAGATAGCGCGGGTCGGGCACCACCCGGGTGCCGGTCGGATCGAGGAAGTAGGCGCTGACCGCATCGTAGGTGCGGGCGAAGTCCGGCTGCAGCATCAGCAGGCCGTCCTGGGGGTCGATCACCCGCCACTCGCCCGAATCGTCGCTGAGAGTGAAGGTGCGCGTGAAGAGCGCGCCGTCGCCGACGGTGAACACACCCCGCTCGTCGACCGTGCCGACCAGCGGCGCGGACAGCTCGACGGTGCCGCGGGCGGTCTGCCGGGTGGAGTAGGACGCGCCGATGATGGTCACCCCGCCGCTGTCCGACCACGATGTCGCCGCGTCCCCGGCCAGGAACTGGCGGGCGACCGGGTGGTTGCGGTCGGTGCTGGCGCTGGCGTCGATGAACCCGCGCACCACCTCCTCGGGTGTGGCGCCCGGCTCCGGCGGGACCGGCTCGATGCCGACCGGGGCGTCCGGCGGGTCCGGGAGCTGGGTGATCTGCACCGTCGGCGAGCTCTCCGGCACGGTGCTGCAGCCGGCGAGCACCGCGGCGGCCAGCAGGCCGGCGAGCACCGCCCGGACGCCGGCACGCACCGGGCGTCGCCGTCCCCGGCTCACGAGTTGCCGCCCGGAGCCGGCGACGAGGGGCCGGGGAGCACCGGGCGCGTCACCGGGGTGCGCAGCCCCGGAGGCCGCAACGGCAACGGTGAGCCGGTCAGCTCGGCCCCGGCGGTCAGCGGCACGGTGAGCCGGAACTGGGCGCCCTGCCCGGGCAGCCCCCAGACCTGCAGCCACCCGCCGTGCAGCCGGGCGTCCTCGAGACTGATCGACAGCCCCAGCCCGCTGCCGCCCACGGTGCGCACCCGGGCGGGGTCCGCGCGCCAGAACCGGTCGAAGACGTGCTGGGCCTCGGATGAGCTCAGCCCGACGCCGTGGTCGCGCACCGTCACCGCCGCCGCGGTGCGTGAGGCGGCCAGGGTGATCTCCACCGGCTCCCCCGCCCCGTGCTCGATGGCGTTGCCGACCAGGTTCCGCAGCACCCGCTCCACCCGCCGGGCGTCGACCTCGGCGACCACCGGCTCCGCCGGCTGGGTCACCCGCAGCTCGCAGGACCGGCGGGCGGCCAGCGCGGACATGCCACCCACCACCCGGTCCACGACCTGGGTGAGGTCCTGCGGCTCGGCCTCCAGCACCGCCGCCCCGGCGTCGTACCGGCTGATCTCCAGCAGGTCCGACAGCAGCGCCTCGAAGCGGTCGAGCTCGTTGTGCAGCAGCTCGGCGGAGCGGGCCACCGCCGGGTCGAAGGCGGCCCGGGCGTCGTGCAGCACGTCGGCGGCCATCTGCACCGTGGTCAGCGGGGTGCGCAGCTCGTGGCTGACGTCGGAGGTGAAGCGCTGCTGGAGCTGGGACAGGGCCTCCAGCTGGGTGATCTGCGTCTGCAGGCTGTCGGCCATCGCGTTGAAGCTGGTGGCCAGCCGCGCCAGGTCGTCCTCCCCGCGGACGGCGAGCCGCTCCTCCAGCCGGCCCTCGGCCAGCCGCTGCGCGCTGCCAGCCGCCCGCCGGACCGGGTAGACGACCAACCGGGTCACCAGCACGCCGATGCCGACGACGAAGAGCACCAGGACGACGCCCATGATCGCCACGGTGCTGCGGATGAGCCCGAGGCTCTCCTGCTCCTGTTCCAGGGGGAAGGCGAAGTAGACCTCCACCCGGTCACCGCTCTGCCCGTCGGCCGGCACCGGCGCCCCGACCAGCAGGGTGGGCACCGGCCGGCCCGCGGAGTCCGGGACCGGCGCGTACTGGTAGGCCTGCGAGCCGTCGGCCACCTGGACCCGCAGCTCGGGGGGCAGGTCGCGGAAGGTGAGCGTCGTCCGGCTGGAGGCCCGGCGCTCCTGGTCCCCGGAGCGGTAGACCATCACCACGTCGAAGTCGCCGGCCGCCCCACCGCGCGAGCGCAGGCCCTCGACGGTGCGGGCCAGCGTGGAGCGGACGCTGGCCGAGTCGCCGGTGGCGATGCCGCTGACCTCGGACTGGGCGTACTGCATCCCGGCCAGTGACTGGTCGACGGCGGCCTGGCGCTTGACCCCGAGCAGCTGGTCGCTGATCTGCCGGAACAGCACCAGGCTCACGATCACCACCACGACGGCGGCCACGACCATGGTGATCGCGCCGATCCGCAGTTGCAGCGACGAGCGCCAGGTGCGCACGGCGCGGCGCACTCCCCGGCGGGTGAGGCGGCGGGCCCGGGCGACCCGGATCAGCGCGGCACGGCGGGCACGGCGCAGCCCGGAGGGGCGCGGGCGGGGAACCGGCGCGTCGCCGTCCGGAGCGCCCGGCGCGG
>JAOPUQ010000446.1 GCA_025963425.1 Modestobacter sp.
TCGGGGGCGAGCCGCCCGCCTGGCGGCACCCGTGGTGACCACCGCGACCTCCCGCGTCCGGCTCGAGGCGGAGCGGTGCTGGTCGCCGATGGCCCACGCCAACCGCAACGACGACTCCTTCCACGACCTCCCGCCGCTGCGTCGGATCACGAGCACCCGGAGCATCCGGGACCCCCGCGTCTCGCCGGCCGCCCATCGGGGTCTCGGCGCCTACATCGGCACGACCATGGCGGTCTGCACCTACGGCGCGCCCGACCGTCCCGGCCTGGTCGCCTTCGACTACGCGACCGGGGACGTGCTGTGGACCAGCGGGCCGGCCGACCTCCCGGGTGCCGACCACCGTCGGATCGCGGGCGTGGTCCTGGCACACCTGAGCGACGGTTCCGGGACGCAGCGTTCGGTCGCGTTCGCCGCCAACCAGGCGGAAGCCGTGGCCTATGAATACTCCGGCCGGCTCCTGTGGCGCACGCCGACGGCGGACATGTCGCCCGTCGACCGGGTGGGCGCGGTCACGGCGCTGAGCTTTCGCGACGACGGCCACGTGGTCCTGACCACGAGTCGCGGATGGGTCGTGCTGCTGTCGGCCCTGGGCGGCCAGGTGGTGGACGCCTACCGCATGGACGCCGACGTCGCGGTCGGGAGCCGGCGTCATCACGGCACCTTCGTCAACCTCAAGGCCTCCGTCGTCATCGGGAACGCGCTCTACCTGATGACGAAGTTCCGACCGGCCCGTCCCGCCCTTGCTCCCGGGCTGCCGAAGGCGGTCTTCCTGGTCCGCCTGGGCATCTCGCCGGGGTCGTCGCGCCGGGGAGCGGCATCGAGCCGCTGGCCGACCTGACCGGGGCGCGGGCGGAGGTGCCCGACCGGCTCCAGGTAGGGGTGACCCGCCTGCGCGGCGGCTCCCCGTGTGCCTGGCCGAGCCCGCTCGGGAACATGGTCCTCGTCAACTCCGACCAGCTGGTCGACGGCCGGCTCGTGCCCTCCGGAGACGTCGGTCCTCGACGACGGGTCGGGCCTCCGGACGCACTGGCGCGCCCTGCTGCCGGCCCCACCCGGTGACGCCATCCGTGGCGCGCCAGCCTTCCACGCCGGGACGCAGACACTGGTCGCGCCCGCCCTCGGGACGGTCTTTCGTCCTGCGCGACGCCGGTGGTGCGAACGGGAAGCCGCCCCGGGTCGAGCGGATCCCGGCGGCGCGGCTGCTCGCGGACCTCCCGGCGGGAGGCCGCGTCACTGTCACCAGCCCCGGAGCGCTGACCTACGACTCCCGGCGGGGACCAGGTCGTCATGTGCAACGGCTTCCGGTCTTCCTGCCCGGGCAGCACGCCCCCTACTCGTTCCTCGCGGGATACGCGGTGGCCGCCGGTGCGCCCGGGCGTCCCCAGCCGCTCTGGCGTCATCCGCTGGCCGCCACTCCGGCCGGGGCGCCGCTCCCGGACCCCGGCACCTTCGGGCAGCCGGCACTGTTCGGGCTCGGTGGTCCCGACGGCCTGCAGCGCACCGGCGTCGTCATCAACACGGTTCGGACGGGCACCTACATCAGCCGGGGCTGACCGCTACTCGCGCGCCAGACCCCGGCCGACCGACACGCACACCCCGGCGTTGAGTCCTCCGGCGACGGGCCAGGCGACCAGGACGTCCCGGCCGTGCACGGTGGCCGCCATGAAGTCGCCGGGCCACTGCCGGAGGGGGAACCGCATCGCGGACACCGCCTGCGGCTCGCCGAACCCCGAGCACTCGTCGTCGGAGGCCGTGTACCGCAGCGACCAGAGTCCGCCCGGACCGCGGCCGAGCCAGAACACGTGCGCCCGACCGGCGCCGTCGACGGCGACCGTCGGCAGCGTCAGCTCCTCTGCCTCGGAGCCCATGACCTCGACCGGTGGCTCGAACGCCGTCGCACCCCGCTCCAGGACGGCGCAGTGGACGACGCTGTCCCTCCGCCGGCCGGCCTGCCCGATCCACACCGCCGCGACCGAACGACCGTCGGTGGCCAGCCGGGGGAACGGCTGGAGGAAGGCGTCGAGTCCCTCCCCGAACCCCTCCCCGCCCGCGTCGGCGACGACGGTCGCCGGGGTCGTGATCGGCACGGGCGGCCCGAACGTCGCCCCGCCGTCCTCGGAGATCAGGGCCGAGGCCGCCGCGGAGTACGTACCGCTGCCGAACCGGTCGGCGTTGTCGGCCGGGATCTCCTGGTAGCCGATGACCACCCGGTCGCCCGCGGTGACCACCGTGCGGGGCGAACCGCCGGCGCTGTCGGGCGGCCGTACCTCCGGCGGGTTCACCAGCCGCTTGCGCGGTGCGGACGGCGCTCCCGCCGGCGGCACGTCGGTGACGAAGACCGGCCGGTCGAAGTTGCCGTCCAGCAGCGGGGTCCGGCGCCCGAAGGCGACGATCAGTCCGCCGTCGCTCCGCCGTCCGAGCCACGGCCGGTCGTTGTAGATGCCTTCGGCGTTGAGCACCACCGGGTCGGTCCACCCGCTGCTTGTGTGGCGGAAGCCGACGACGTCGACGTCGGACCAGCCGATCAGCGAGTTCTTCCGCAGCGCGGCCAGCACGGCGCCACCCTCGTCATCGACGGCGAGCGTGGGATCGGCCAACAGGACCCCGGGCGCGACGAGCTGGTCCGGGGCGAAGGACCGGCCACCGTCGCGGGAGCGCGTGCTGCGCAGGGTCAGCTGCGTCTCGTTCCCCGGACTCCCGTCCATCCAGACGACGACGACGTCGCCCTGCCCGTCGACGACGATCTCGGTCTCCCCCTGCGCCAGGTGGGATCCGTTGACCGAGACGCGGACCGTCTCGAAGTCGTCCTCACCGAGGCGCCGGTCGCCGCCGCCGCACGCGGTCGTGAGCAGCGCCGCGCCCACGACCGCGGCGATCAGCCTGCCCGTCGGGTGACCCCGCCCCGCGCCACGTGAACGGGCCCTGTGCCGAACGGTCCGCCCCGACGCGCCGAGGAGGCCGGATCAGCGCCACCGGCCCGCGCCGGACCGTCGCCAGCCCGGCCCGTCACCGGCGTCCGACCGCGACGGGTCGACCGCCCCGGCCCACGCCCGGCGACCGAACCCGGACCACGCCGCACCCACGCCTTGCATGACCGGCCACACACCGCCGCTGGAGGCGTTCGGCGTCGCGATCGCCAGCAACCTCGGAGGCGAGTCGCCGGCCGCGGCGAGCGCATGGGGGACGTCGCTGGGCAGAAACACGAAGTCGCCCAGGTTTGCGGAGAACTCCTCGTTCCCCACCCGGACCGTCAGTGCGCCGTCGAGCACGTAGAAGCTCTCGTGCTGCCGCACGTGGACGTGCGGTGGGATATCGGCGGTCAGCAGGTACTCGGACACCATGAAGGCACCGTCGGTGTCCGCGTCGGACGCCTTCGACCACCTGTTGGGTAGTCGGACACGGGTGGGTCGCCCGGCTCCGGCCGGGATGAGGAAAGCGTGCGCACTGGCCATGCCGCACCTCCATGGGCCGCGTCCACGGTGGCAGAGCGGCTGATGGCTGGCAAGGAGCCCCGCGACGACCTGCCGGCTCGCACTGCCGACCCCCACGGACGAGGGCCGCCGGCGGGCGCGGCGCGGCGACGATGCGGTGACGGATCGATGTCACGTGGGCCCTTCGGACCGTGCGCGCGGCGCCAACCCTGCCGAGGAGGTGGCGCAGCCTGCACTGCTCGCGTCATAGTCCACCCGCAGAACGTCCTCACGGCCGCGAGCTACCCCACCGGGCGGGACGTCACCGGAGGGGGCAAGTCCGCTGGCGTGGTGTGTGACGGCTTCCGCGTGATCTTCTCCTGATTGGTCAGGCGCTGAGCGCCGGCATGCTCACGGTGGTCTCGGTCGCCGGCTCGGTGACGGGTCGGATGCGGCAGCGGGCGAGGACGTCGAGACCGAGGTAGCGGCGGCCTTCGGTCCAGTCGTCGTGTTGCTCGGCGAGCACGGCGTCCAGGCGGCTCAGGGCGTCGCGGTCGGGGAAGATGCCGAGGACGTCGGTGCGGCGGCAGATCTCCCGGTTGAGCCGCTCGGAGCGGTTGTTGCTCCAGATCTGGCGCCGGACCTCTTTCGGGGAAGGCGGTGAAGGCGGTGAAGGCGAGCACGTCGGAGCGGGCGGCCTCGAGGTGCTCGGCCACGCGGGGGAGCTTGTCGCCGAGGGCGTCCAGGACGCGGTCGAACTGGGCGTGCACGGAGCTCGCGTCGGGCTGGTCGCAGACCGAGTGCAGCAGCGCCCGCACCCACGGCCAGGACGCCTTCGGAGTCGCAGCCATCAGGTTCGCCGTGTCATGATCGGCTCCTCGGGATCCATGCTGGTCTGTCGGGAGTCGCCCGGTGGAATCGGAGCGCATGGCGTCAGGCCGTTGACGTAGCGCTCGAGCTCGGGTCCGGACAGTCGACAGCTGCGGCCGATGTGCACCGGGCGTAGATCGCCGACCTTCATCAGGGCGTACACGGTCGTGCGGCCAACTCGGAGGAGCTTTGCGGCCTCCTCGGGGGTCACCAGCAGTGCGTCGTCAGCCAGCACATCCCGAAGCAGCTGCGGGTCGGCCATCTCGCGCTCCTCATCAGGCGTCTGCGCGGTCCGTCCTGTCTGCCGCCGCTGCTGCCATAGAGGGCGTCTGGAGGCGTCTCTGGTGACACCATCGGTGCGACACCTGGGGACTACCTGCCTTGACGACCATCTCGTCGGGGCTCAGTAGCACCGATCGGCCAACTGGCGGAACCGGGACGATTCTTGGGCAGCTGGGGCTGGTGGCACTGAGGGGCGCTAAGGGACATCGTGCCGGCTCTGCGGTGTCCCAGAGCGGCCTTGGCCACGGCCATGAGTTCGTGTGA